>DATMJM010000120.1:0-5445 GCA_035553935.1 Solirubrobacteraceae bacterium | reverse complement strand
TCGTGAGGCAGCGCTCGCCGGCACGCCGCACGAGCGTGATGCCGTCGCGGCCGTCCTCGTCGAGCATGACCGACAGGTCCGGGTGCGGCAGGCCGTCGCGCAGCGCGAGGACGGCGTCGAGATGGTCGGCGTCTTCGGCAGCGCCGGGCTGGAAGGCGACGACGAGGTCGGCGCGAGCCTTCTGCGGGCGGATGTAGGCCTCCGAGTCCGGCTCGCGCCGGTCGAGCTCCGCGAGCACCTGCTCCTCGGTGTAGCCGCGCTTCGTGCTGTCGCGCTTGAGCTTCCACTCGCGGCGCAACGCCTCCGGCGGCGCAAGGTACACGCGCACGTCGAACTGGGAGCTCAGCTCGGGCGTGTGGTAGCCGAGCAGCCCCTCGACGACCACGAATCCCTTCGGCTCCACGTACTCGGGCCGGCCGAACGTGCCGTCGCCGTGGCCGTAGACGGGCTTGAGGATCGGCTCGCCCCGGCGCAGGTGACCGAGGTGCTGGCCGATGATGCCCATGTGGTTGCAGTCGGGATGCAGCGGCGTGATGCCGAGCTGCGCCCGCTCCTCGCGGTCGTAGCGGTGGTAGTCGTCCATCCCGATGTGGGTGACGTTCTCTCGCCCGAGGATCTCGACCAGTCCCTTGGTGATCGTCGTCTTGCCTGTTGCCGAGTCGCCGACGACGCCGAGGATGATCGGGCGGGCCATATGCAGTTCTCCCTGGTCTTTTGCGCTGAGGCCGCGGAACCTTAGCTGCTGGAGGTGCAGGGCACCCGGCCGCGCCGCACGCTCACGCGGGACGCAGCAGGCGCCGCAGCGGAGCCGCCACCCACAGCAGCGCGGCAAGCACCAGCAGAGTCCCGAGCAGCGCCGGGACCGCACCCTTGGCGCCCGCCTCGCGGACGAGGTTCGCCTGCCAGATCGCGAGGTAGCGGCGGTAGTCGCCGTCGCGCGCGGAGCGGTCGTGGGCGGCGTCGATCGAGTTCTCGGCCAGCTGCGGCAGGGCGCGATACTGGCGCGCGATCTGAGGACCGTCGGAGCCTGCCGGACGGTCGAGCAGCTGCGCTCCCGCGGGCGCCAGCACAGCCGGAAGCGACAGCGCGAAGCCCACCGCGAACAGAGCGGCGGCGAGCCTGGCGCGCGCCGGGCTCGCAGCGATCCACGGCGCGAGCGCGACGAGCACGAGCGCGACGCCCGGGATCAGCAGCCGCGGCCCCCAGCTCCAGCCGCCCTGCCACGACCACCACGTCGCCGCCAGCACGAAGGTCGCGGTGAAGATCGCCACGAGCAGGAGCACGACGTGGCGGTCGCGGCGCCACAGCGCCGCCAGCGCCAGCGGCACGAGCACGATCGCCGGCGCGAACAGCACGACGGACTTCTCGGGCGAGGCCAGCAGCCCGGCGGCGCCTTCGAGCAGCGGCGTCGTGAAGCCGGGATCGGCCGGCGGCCTGTAGCCGAGCTCGAGCGCGTCGCCGAACCGGTAGAGGTTGTAGGCGGCGCACACGATCGCCGCGGCGGCAAGCGGTGGGAGCGTGCGCGCGACGGCGGCGATGCCGCCGCCGCGCAGGAGCAGGAAGGCCCACAGGATCGGCACGAACGCCGCCGCCTGCGGGCGCGCGAGGACCGCGAGCGCGAGCGCGGCGCCCGCCTGCAGCTCGCGGCCGGCGAGCGCGCGCTCGACCGTCACCACGAGTCCCAGCGCGACGAGCGGCTCGGCGAAGAAGTCGCGTCCGTAGGGCAGCAGGTAGGTGCCGAGCAACGTGCCGGCGGCGACGAGCGCCGCCGCCGCGCGCGGTGCGCCCAGCCGCCGGCCGAGCAGGTACAGCGCGCCTGCCAGCGTGCCGCAGATGAGCGGCATGAGCGATGCGGCGGCGGCCGCCTCGAGGAGGTCGACCCGGCCGGTGATCGCGCCGACCGGCTGCACGAGCGCGACGGGCACGATCGACAGCAGCGGCAGCAGCAGCCCGTACTTCGAGTAGTGCGCCGCTCCGTCGCGACCGGGAACGCCGAGCTCGGGCGGCACCGACAGCGAGGCGTCGTGCACGATCGACCGCGCCACGGCGAGCATCGAGCTGCCGTCGAGGACAGTCACCTGCGCCTGCCCGACGAGCAGGAGGAGCAGGGCCACAGCGCCGCCCAGACGCACCGCGACGCCGCGGTCGTCGCGGTCGTCGCGCGCAGCATTCATCGCGGGCGAATGTACCCAAAGCGTTGGGGCTGCCGCCGCTCCGCTTCAATGGCGCAATCGGCGTCTCGTTCCTCATCCCGGCCTACAACGAGGCGGCGACGATCGGCGAGGTCCTCGCGCGCATCGACGCGCTCGGGCTCGACGCCCAGATCGTCGTCGTCGACGACGGTTCGACCGACGCGACGGCGTCGATCGTCGAGGCCTATGCGCGGGGGCGCCCGCACGTCGAGCTGCTGCGCCAGCCCAACCGCGGCAAGGGCTCGGCCGTGCGCCTGGCGGCGACGCGGATGACGAAGGAGATCGCGGTCATCCAGGACGCCGACATGGAGTACGACCCCGCCGACGTCGTCGACCTCATCGGCCCGATCGAGCGCGGCGTCGCCGACGTCGTCTTCGGCTCACGGCTCAGCGGCGGGGCTCCGCAGCGCGCCTACCTCTTCTGGCATCTGATCGGCAACCGCTTCCTGTCGCTGCTGACCGGGCTGCTCTTCAACACCACCCTCAGCGACATGGAGACCGGCTACAAGGCCTTCCGCGTCGACGTCCTGCGCTCGCTGCGCCTGACGCGGGACGACTTTGCGATCGAGCCCGAGATCACCGGCGAGGTGTGCCGCCGCAAGCTGCGCATCTACGAGATGCCGATCGCCTACTACGGCCGCACGTATGCCGAGGGCAAGAACATCACGTGGCGCGACGGCTTCAAGGCGATCGTCGTGCTCTTCCAGGTCCGGCTGCGGCGACGGTGAGCGAGCGGCGCGGCCTGCGGCCGCTGCTCGTGGCGGCGGGGCTCGTCGTCACGGTCGCGTGCATGTACCTCGCCGTGCACGGCGTGGCGCTGCAGGACGCGGTCTACGCGCTCGCCGCCAGCGAACTGCTCTGGCTCGCGCCGACGCTGCCGGTGTTCGCCCTGGCGGTCGTCATGCGCGCGGTGCGTTGGTGGTCGCTGTTCGCGGCGTCGCAGCGCCCTCCGCTGCGGGCGGTCTTCTACGCGCTGCTGATCGGCTACTTCTTCAACAACATCCTGCCGGCGCGCGCGGGCGAGGCGGCGCGCGTCATCGCGCTGAGCAGGCGCGCCGCCACCTCGAAGGCGGAGACCGCCGCCACCGTCGTCGTCGAGCGGCTCTTCGACGTCCTCGCGCTGCTGATCGTGCTCTTCGTGTGCTACCCGTGGCTGCCGGAGATCTCCTGGCTGCGGGCGGCGGCGATCTTCGGCGCATTCGTCGTCACGGCGCTGCTCGTGCTCGCCTTCGTCGTCGCGCGCTACGACGAGCGCGCGATCCACTGGCTGCTGTCGCCGCTGCGGGGCATCCGGCGCGAGGGCGTCGCCGAGCGCCTGGAGGCCGCCGCCGCCAACGGGGCGCGCGGCCTCGTCGCCCTGCGCAGCCCGCTGATCGCCGTGCGCGGCATGACGCTGACGATCGCCTCGTGGACGACGCTCGGATGCTCGTACTGGATCCTCACGCACGCGTTCGCGCTGGACATGCCGCTCGTCGCGGGGATGCTCGTCACCGTGGCGATCAACCTCTCGCTCGTGCTGCCGTCCTCGCCGGCCGCGCTCGGCGTCTTCGAGGCCGCGACCATCGTCGCGCTGCGCGCGTTCGACGTGCCGCACGCCGAGGCGCTGTCCTACGCGCTCGTCCTGCACCTGCTGAACCTCCTGCCGTTCCTCGCCATCGGGGCCGGGCTGCTCGGCCCCAGCGCGCTGCGCCGGCGCCCGTAGCCGGCTGCGGCGGGCGCGGATCGGACTTCGACATCATCTTCGCGATGGACGACGAGCCCGAGCGCACAGCAGCGGCACCGCCGACGAGCTTTCAGGAGGCGGTCGGGGGGCCGCTCGGGATGGCCGAGACGTCGCTGCCCGCCGTCGCGTTCGTCGTCGCCTACACGGTGTCGGGCTCGAACACGAACACCGCCGCCGCCGTGGCCGTGGGGCTCGCGCTGGTCCTCTCGGTCGCCCGGATCGCCCGGCGCCAGTCGCCGGTCTACGCGCTCTCCGGGCTGGTCGGCGTCGCCTTCGCGGCGTTCGTCGCGACGCGCAGCGGCCGCGCCGAGAACTTCTTCCTGCCGGGCCTGCTGGCCAACGCGGCGTACGCATCGGCCTTTCTGATCTCGCTCGCCGTGCGCTGGCCGCTCGTCGGGGTCATCGTCACGAAGCTCGACGGCGAGGACAGCGCGTGGCGCGAGGACCCGTTGCGGCTGCGCGCCTTCGTGCGCGCGACGTGGCTGTGGGCGGCGGTGTTCGGGCTGCGACTGGCCGTCCAGCTGCCGCTGTACCTGGCGGGCGCCGTGGTCGCGCTCGGCGTCGCGAAGACGGCGATGGGGCTGCCGCTGTTCGGCCTCGGGCTGTGGCTGACGTGGCTGCTCGTCCGGCGCCACCGCGTGCCGGCGCCCGCCGGCGCCTGACCCGCGCTACTGTCGGCGCTCGGACGTTTGCAGGCGAGCGAGAGGAGCGGTATGGCGGCTTCGAGCAGCGCGAGCACCGTATGGGAAGGCGACCTGGCGCACGGCTCCGGCGTGACGGCGCCCGCGAGCGGCGCGTTCGGCGAGACCGACGTCAGCTGGGGGTCGCGCACGCAGCGTGCGGCGGGCAAGACGAGCCCCGAGGAGCTGCTGGCCGCGGCGCACGCGGCCTGCTACTGCATGCAGCTCTCGCACGAGCTCGCCGAGGCGGGCAGCCCGCCCGCGCGGCTGGAGGCGACCGCGACCGTCGACTTCGAGCCGGGGCAGGGCGTGCTGTCGTCGCAGATCGTGGTGCGCGGCACGGTCTCCGGGATCGATCAGGAGGCGTTCGCCGCAGCCGCCGCGTCTGCGGGCGAGAACTGCCCGATCTCCGGGGCGCTCAAGGGCAATCTGGAGATCGGCGTGGAGGCGACGCTGGCGAACTGAGCGCGCGCACGCGAAGACCTCCGCGCGCGGCGCGGCCCCCGCTCATCGGAGCGGGTGGTGACGCGCCCGCCGTCGCTCTACGGCGCGATCGGCGCTACTCCCATTCGATCGTGCCCGGCGGCTTGGACGTGATGTCCAGCACGACCCGGTTGACGTCGCGCAGCTCGTTGATCATGCGCGACGCGATCTGCTCGAGCAGGTCGTACGGCAGGCGCGCCCAGTCGGCGGTCATCGCGTCGTCGGAGGTCACCGCCCGGATCACGATCGGATAGGCGTAGGTGCGCTCGTCCCCCTGGACGCCCACGCTCTTGATGGCCGGGAGCACCGCGAAGCTCTGCCAGAGGTCGCGGTAGAGCCCGGCCCGGCGGATCTCCTCCTGCAGCAC
>DATMJM010000119.1:0-4179 GCA_035553935.1 Solirubrobacteraceae bacterium | reverse complement strand
GAGGAGATGTTCCATCCGGCCGCCACCGAGATCCGCCACGCGCGCGGCGAGGTGGGCTCCGGAGCGGCGGCCGCCTGGATCCGCCTGCGCGGCGACCTGCTGCCCGGCGTGGCGCCGTCGCCGCTCGTGCGATCCGTCGCGGCGGCCGACTTCGCCAACGGCCTGAGCGCCGTCCTGCCGATCGACGATTGGCGCTTCGTCAACACCGAGCTGACCGTCCACCTGCACCGCATGCCGGAGGGCGAGTGGATCGGGCTCGACGCGCGGACGGTGTCGGAGGCGACGGGCGTCGGCCTCTCGAGCGGCGCGCTGCACGACGCGGCCGGGCCGGTCGGCACATGCGCCGAGACGCTCTTCGTGGAGCGGCGGTAGGGCGGCCGCAGCGACGGCCGCCCGGCGCGTCATGCGGATGAGAGGACTCGAACCTCCACGAGCTTGCACTCACGGCGACCTGAACGCCGCGCGTCTACCAATTCCGCCACATCCGCAGGCACGTCAACCTTAGCGTCCGGCGCGCGGAATTGGCGCCCGCGCGGCCGGATCGGCAGCATGGCGCACGCCAGGCCCTTTGCTACCGTGGGCGCCCTCGCCGCTATCGTCTAGGGGACTAGGACGCCGCCCTCTCACGGCGGAAACCGGGGTTCGAATCCCCGTAGCGGTACTTCGAGAGGGCCTGCCGGCGCAGGCCTCTCAGCACGTCCGGGGGAGCCGCACCGGTGGCAAGGCCGTGCAGGAGGTCACCATGTCGATTCACAGCGCCCGTACGCTCACTGTCCTGGTCCTGACCGCCGCCGCGCTGCCGACCGGCTGCGGCAGCGATACGGAAGAGCCCGCCGATCCGCCGGGCGCCGCTGTCACCGCGACGCAGCCCGCGGCCGCCGGCGCCACTGCGACCGCGGCCGCGACGGCCACGACGCCGGCGACGACACAGACCGCCACGACACCGAGGCGGACGCTGGCAGATGCGCGCGCAGCCGTCGACGACGACGACTACGCCGAGGCTGTCGGGATCGCGGCGGCAGTCGGGCCCGCCGAGGCGGGCGCGATCCGGCGGCGGATCTCCAACCGCATCGCGCGTCGCATCCTCGCGGCGCTGCGCGCCGGCGACCGGTCGCGCGCCGCGTTCCTGCTCCGCAGCGCCGGCAAGTACCCGCCGACGAGGCAGCTGCGCGACGCCATCCGCAGCTACCACGCGGCACGCGGCGGCGCGCGATAGCGTCAATCAGCCACGACCTGCTCCACGTCCACCCGGGTCAGGTCCTGCAGCACGACGTCCCGGTGCGGCCGGAGTCTCAGACGCGACGGCGGCCGATCAGCTCACCGTGTGGCGCTCGCGCGAGCCATCGGGCTGCACCGGCTCGCGATACGTCGTCACGACTTCCGGCTCGGCATAGACCGCCGCGAAGCGCAGGACGTCGTCGCCCGCGTTGCGCACCTCGTGCGGGACGTCCTTCGGCACGAGCGCGAGGCCACCGGCGGGTACCTCGGCCGTCTCGTCTGCGACCTGCACCTCGGCCGTCCCCGCGAGCACGACGACCGTCTCCTCGGCGGAGTCGGTGTGGGTCGGCAGCTTGCATCCCGGCTGCACCTCGAGCACCGAGCTCCCGGACGAGGCCGCGCCGGTGGAGGGGCTGTGGCCGGACGCCGAGCGCCAGCGGGCGCGGTCGTCGCCCTCCAGCCAGGCGTCGGAGAAGTCGAGGTCGTCGAGCGAGAACGCCAGCACGATGCCGACGGCATTCCCGTCGGACGCGACCCCTACGCGGCGAATCGCCGATCTCCTCGCCGTCCCGCGGAGGCGTCAGCCCTGCGACTTCCCCGGCTCCCACAGCGGCTCGTCGGCTCGGTTGGCGCCCCGGCTGAGGATGAAGAGCAGATCGGACAGGCGATTGAGGTAGCGCACGACCTCGGGGTTGGCGTCCTCGACGAGCAGCGCCCGGCGCTCGGCGCGGCGGCAGACGGTGCGGCAGACGTGCAGATGCGCTCCCGCCGCGGTCCCGCCGGGCAGGACGAAGGACTTCAGCGGCTCGAGCGTGTCGTTGACCTCGTCGCACGCCCCCTCCAGCCACGTGACCTGGGCGGCGCTGACGCGCAGGCGCTCGCCCTGCTTGGTGGCGCCCGCATCCGCCGGCACGGACAGGTCGGCGCCGACGTCGAAGAGGTCGTTCTGGACGCGCCGCAGCCATCGGGCGTACTGCTCGGGAAGCCCCGGCACCGTGAGGGTGACGCCGATCTGCGCGTTGAGCTCGTCGACGTCGCCGTAGGCCTCGATCCGCGGGTGCGTCTTCGGCACGCGGCTCATGTCGCCGAGGTGCGTCTCGCCGCCGTCGCCGAGCTTGGTGTAGATACGCGTCAGGTTGACGGTCATCGCGCTGCCCAACGCTACAGTGGCGCGCGCATGTCGCCCAACTCAGCCCGCGCGCTGGCGCTCGTCCTCGCCCTGACGACGCTCGCGGGCTGCGGCGCATCCGCCGACACGAGCGGCGACACGATCTCGGTCACGGTCACGCGCGACTTCGGCGCCGAGGACGTGATCGCGCTGCCGCGCGAGCCCCTTCCCGCGGCCGGAGGCCTCGCGGGCATCCTGCGCCGGCACGCCGATCCGGGCGCCGCGCAGAACCTGTTCGTCAACGGGATCGCGGCCGCCAGGCCTGCGGGGCAGCTCGAGCTGCGCGGCGGCGACCGGGTCTGGCTCGACCAGCACGAGCGCGGCGTCGCCCGCACGATCGCCGCCGTAGTAGGCTCGTTTCCCGAACCCTTCGTGCACGGCGCCGATGGCAGGCGCCTGCCGGTCCGCGTCGAGTGCGACAACCCGCGCGGCGGCGCCTGCGCCGCCGTTGCGCAGAAGCTCGTCGGGCTCGGCGTCGTCGCCGGGCGCAGCGTCATCGGCCGCAGCGCCGCCGACGAGACGCTGCGCATCCTCGTAGCGCCCTGGAAGCAGGTGCGCGGCAGGGAGTTCGAGGCCGACCTCCTGGATGCCGGCCCGCGGCGCAGCGGCGTGCACGCACGCTTCGACGCCTCCGCCGGCCGACTGCTCGTGCTCGACGAGGACGGCCGCGTCGCGCGCACGCTGGGCGCCGGCACCGGACTCGTCGCGGCCACCCGCGCACAGGACCGCCAGCCGGTCTGGTTCGTCACCGGCACCGACGACGCCGGCGTTCGGGCCGCCGCGCGGGCGCTGGACGAGTCGGTCCTCGCGGACCGGTTCGCGCTGGCGATCTCGGCCGACCTGCCGGTCGCCGTGCCGCAGCCGTGACCGGCTGTTGACCCGCGAGTCGGGTATGTTCCACGCCGCATGAGGGTCGGCGTTCCCAAGGAGACGGCAGCGGGCGAGACGCGCGTCGCGCTCGTCCCCGAGATCATCCGCAAGCTCACGGCGAAGGATTTCGAGGTTGCCGTCGAATCCGGCGCGGGCGAGGGCTCGATGCTCTCCGACGCCCTCTACGAGGACGCCGGCGCGACGATCTCCGACGACGTCTGGAGCGCAGACGTCGTCGTCAAGGTCGCCGCGCCCTCCGACGAGGAGATCGCCAAGCTCGGCGAGGACAGCGTCCTGATCGGCTTCCTCGGGCCGCTGTCGAACCCGGAGACGACGCAGGCGCTCGCCGATGCGGGCGCGACCGCGTTCGCGATGGAGGCGATCCCGCGCATCTCGCGCGCGCAGTCGATGGACGCGCTGTCGTCGCAGTCAAACGTCGCCGGCTACAAGTCGGTGCTCGTGGCCACGAACCACCTCGGCCGCTTCCTGCCGATGATGATGACCGCGGCGGGCACCGTCCCGCCGGCGAAGGTGCTGGTGCTCGGCGCGGGCGTCGCCGGGCTGCAGGCGATCGCGACCGCACGCCGGCTTGGCGCGCAGGTCCTCGAGCTCGAGGCCGGCCGGGCACGAGCGCGGTCGTGATGACGACGTCGAACGTCGCGATCTTGTCGGCGAGCTCCTGCTGCTGGGCCTCCTTCTCCTCGTCGGTCAGCTCGCGCGCGTAGCCGCCCTCGCCCTCGGCGCCCTTGCCGGCCTCGAGCTCGAGGAACGTCGCGCCGAGCGACTGGACCTGCTCGGCGACGGCCGCGCGCACGTCGTAGCCGGTGACCTGGGCGCCGAGCCGGCGCGCCGTGGCGATCGCCTGCAGGCCCGCGACTCCCGCGCCGAGCACGAGCACCTTCGCGGGCGGGACGGTGCCGGCG
>DATMJM010000118.1:0-5412 GCA_035553935.1 Solirubrobacteraceae bacterium | reverse complement strand
ATGCTGTCGAGCGCGCCGCCGCCGCCGGCGCGCTCGACAGCATCATCGAAGGCGAGCCGGCGCGGGGATGCCGATGCCGGCACCGCCCTCGCTCGCGCCGCCGGGCTGCTGTCGCTGCTCGTCTTCCCGCTCGCAGGACTGACGATCCTGCGCGGCGGCGCGAGCGAGGGCGGTGCCGGCATCGGCATCCCCGCGCCGGCTCGCCTTCGATGATGCTGTCGAGCGCGCCGGCGGCGGCGGCGCGTTGATCGCGGACCACGGGCGGCCGGCGAGCGGCTCAGAGCTCGGCGACGGCGACGTGGCGGTCGGGGCCGACCGTCAGTGCACGCCTGCCGTCCAGCAGCTCCAGCAGCTCGTCGCCGACGACCTGGCGGCGCCAGCCCCGCAGCGTGCGCACGTCCGGCGACGGGCGCCCGTCGCGCATCGCGAGCACGATCCGCTGCAGGTCCGCGCGCGCGGCGATCAGCTCGTAGGCAAGCTCCTCCTCCAGCGCGCGCGTCCGCACGAGCGCCTCGGCGAGCGCGATGACGGGCGCGTCGAGCGCATCGGGCTGCGCGGGGCGCTCCCCCTCGACCGGGATCGGCGGCCGGCGCCGGCCGCGCTCGACAGCCTCGAGGATCGCCCTGCCGCGGCGACGCAGCGTCGACTCGTTGATGCCGCGGATCTGCTCGAGCTGGCGCAGCTCGCTCGGCCGGCGCTTGGCGACTTCGACGAGCCCGGCATCGGACAGCACGGACGGGATCGGGCGGTCCTGCGCCTGCGCGGTCTCCTCGCGCCACTGCACGAGCTCGCGGGCGATCGCGCGCAGCTTGGGGTCCAGCGAGTTGATCCGCGGCAGGCGGCCGAAGATCGCGTCGGGATCGCGCTCGTCGGTGGCGCTCGCGAGCGCGACGCACTCCTCGCGCGCCCACTCCAGCCGCCCGCGCGCGCGCAGGCGCTTCTGCAGCTCGGCGGCGGCCTGCAGGATGTGGCGCACGTCGTCGCGCGCGTAGTCGATCTGCTCGGCGCTCAGCGGGCGCGCATCCCAGCGCGTGAAGCTCGCGCTCTTCTTCAGGCGCACGCCGAGCAGCTCGTGCAGCAGCGGCTCGTAGCCCAGCTGGGCGCGCAGGCCGGCGAAGCCCGCGGCGAGCTGCGTGTCGAAGAGGTTCGTGACGTCCGTCTGCCAGACGCGGCGCAGCAGCGCCACGTCCTGGCGGCCCGCGTGCATCACGATCTCGACCGCGGGGTCGGCCAGCACGGCCGCCAGCGGCGACGGGTCGAGCGCCTCGTCGAGCGGGTCGAGGACCTCGATGCGCACTTCGCCCTCCGGCGTCTCGGCGGCCGCCTGGACGAGGCACAGCAGCGTCCGGTAGCGGCCCTCGCCCATGAACTCCGTGTCGATGCCGAGGCGTCCGCCGGCGCGGGCGAGCTCGGCCAGCGCCGCGATGGCGCTGTTGCCGGCGAGATCGCTCAACGGCCGGCGCCGGCGTTCATTCCTCGCGCCGCTCGCTCTCGGCCAGGTACAGCTGGCGGACGAGCCAGATGCACGCGGCGCCGACGAGCACGATGATCGCGAACAGCACACCCGAGAGGCTCGGGTTGAAGGCGATGGCGATGATCGCGACGATCACGAGGATCCCGATCGCGATGGGGGCGAGATAGCTCACGCGGCGACCACCGTCGGCTCCGTCGGCAGCGCGGAGGGGTCGAAGCGCGCCAGCAATTCGTCCAGCGACGGCTTCTCGCCGGCGGCGGCCAGCCCGACGGAGCGCGCGAGCTGCGCGCGAACCAGCTCGGCCGGCTGGCCGGCGGCGGCGCGATCGGCGAGCGTCACGGCGCCGTGACGCTTCGCGAGGCGGGCGCCGTCGGGCCCGAGCACGAGCGGGACATGGGCGTAGCGCGGGACCGGCAGACCGAGCCGGTGCGCGACGTGCAGCTGGCGCGGCGTCGTCTCGAGCAGGTCGGCTCCGCGCACGACCTCGCCCACGCCCTGCGCTGTGTCGTCGACGACCACGGCGAGATTGTACGCGGGAGCGCCGTCGTTGCGGCGTACGACGAGATCGTCGACCACGCCCTGGTGGCGGCCGAGCAGCCGATCGGTGAACGCGACCGTCGCCTGCTCGGCGCGCAGTCGCAGCGCGGGCGGTCGCCCCGCGCGCTCGCGCTCGGCCCGCTGCGCGGCCGTCAGCTCGCGGCAGGTGCCGGGATATGCGCCCTCCGGCAGCGGGCCGTGCGGCGCCGACGCGGCCTGCCGGATCTCCGCCCGCGTGCAGAAGCAGGGGTACAGGTGCCCGCCGGCGTCGAGCCGGTCCAGCGCCGCCGCGTAGCGCTCGAGCCGCTCTGACTGGCGCACGATCGGCCCGTCCCAGTCCAGGCCGAGCGCCGCGAGGTCGGCGAGCTGCTGCTCCGCGACGGCGGGCCGGACGCGGCCGGCGTCGAGGTCGTCGATCCGCAGGAGGAAGCGGGCGCGCTGCGAGCGCGCGAACAGCCACGCCAGCAGCGCCGTACGCAGATTGCCGAGGTGCAGAGGACCAGTCGGCGACGGCGCGTAGCGGCCGGTGGCGTCCGAGGCCCGCAGGAGCGTCAGTGGGTGCGCGCGCTCGGGCGCGAGGCGGCCGCGGCGTCCTCGCCGATCGGCGCGACGCTCACCAGCGGATGCTCGCCGGTCCGGACCTCGACGATCACGCCGCTCGTCCGCGCGAGCAGCTCGCTCACGCGACGTCCTGCGATGAGCCGGTCGGCCTCGGGGACGCCCGCGGCGCTCAGGAACGCCTCGAGGTCGGGGCCGTCGACGTCGAGCACGTCGAGCTTGAGCTGCTCGATCCGGGCAGCCGGCGCCGTGGCCCCCGGCGCCGCGTGCAGCAGTACGGCTGCGAGGTCGTCGGGCACGCGGTCGGCGCGCGCGACGACACGGTCGAGGATCGCCTTCGCGCTGGCGTCCGCCCCGAGCTCCTCGAGCCACGCGGCGAGCCGGTCGGGGCCCAGCGGGACGCCGTCGATCCGCGCCTCGAGCAGACCGTCGGAGTACATCATCACCGAGGCGCCCTCGGGCATCGGAAGCACCGTCTGGCGCTGCCCGGTCGGGAAGCCCGCGCCGATCGGGGGCGCCGAGGACGCGGTCACGGGGCGGTGGCGCGGCGGCCCGACCACGATCGGCGGCGGGTGCCCGGCGCTCGCGTACGTCAGCGTGCCCTTGCCCGGGTCGTGGATCGCGGCGATGACCGTCGCGAAGTCGTCCGCCAGGCGGCCGTCGAGCGAGCGCCCGGCGATCGCCACCGCCTCGCGCGGCGACAGGCCGGCCTCGAGGTGGGCGCGCACCGTGAAGCGCACGAGCGCCGTCTTGGCGAGCGCCTGGCGCCCGTGGCCGGAGACGTCGCCGAGCAGCACGCCGACGCGACCCTCCGCCAGGGGGAAGGCGTCGTAGAAGTCGCCGCCGGCGCCGGGACCGTCCGCGGGGCGGTAGGCGACGGTCGTCAGCAGCGCCCCGAGCCGCGCGGGAACCGCCGGCAGCAGCGCCCGCTGGAGCAGCCCGACGTCCTCCATGAGGCGCTCCCGCTGGCGCTCGAGCCGCCGTGTACGGGCGGTCGCGACGATCGTGTAGGCGCCGAGCGCGAGCACGAGCAGGCCGAGCAGCGCGAGCGCGTACTTGGCCCACGTGAACAGCACCGTTGCGACCGACGAGTCGCCCGCCTGCGCTTGCGGCGGGGCGCGCAGGAGCTCGGCGTCACCGGCAGCCGAGGGCGGGCCGCCGCTGGTGGCGGGACCCGCCGGGCGCACGCGCGTGATCGCCTCGGTGGCCGGCGTGACGAGCGGCGTCTCGAGCGCCGAGCCCGGCACGTCGGACGGCGTCTGCGCGAGCGGGGCAAGCGGTCCGCCGCCGGCCGCGGACGGCCGCAGGAGCGTGGGCGGGACGCTGCCGGGGCCGGTGCGGGGCGGGCTGGCGGTGCCGGTACCGCTGCCGGTGCCGGTACCGGTGCCGCGCGGCGGGCGCGAGGTCGTGCCCGCGGCGGGGGTCGCCACGGCACTGCTGCCCGCCACCGGACTGCTCCCGCCGGCCGCCGCGACGGGCGCGGCGACGGCGATCGCACCGCGCTGCGGCGTTTCGGCAGGCGCCGGGACGGCGGCGCCAGGGCCGACGCTCGTGGAGCGTGGCCCCGTGCTCGTGCCGCGCGCGGCGGCGTTCTCCTCCGCGGCGGCCGGAGCGGCGTGGGCGGGAATGGCCGCGTGCGGGGGCGGACCCGCGCCAGGCGGCGGACCCGCGCCAGGCGGCGGACCCGGGGTGCGCACCTCGGGGGGCGCCGCGCCCGGGACGGTGTCGGCCGGCGGGCCGCCGCCCTGAGCATGGCCGGGGGGACCCGGAGGGCCGTTGCGCGGCGGGCCCGGATCGGATGGCGGCCCGGGGGCGGACGGCGGGCCGGCCGCCGCACGTCCCTGCCCCGTCGGCGCGTCGGCGCCGCGCGCGTCGGCGCCGTCCACGGCCACGGCGGCGTGCTCGGACGCGGCGGCCGCGCGCTGCTCGCTGCCTCTGCGGTCGCCGGATGCGGGCTGGATTGCGAGCGCCGCCGGCAGCAGGGCGCACGCGAGCATCTCAAGATGGAATCGACGCCGATTCATGAGCATTCACCCGCGTGAGCGAGCGCGACGACCTACGTTGGCGTCCGTACCTGCCGGCATGTGGAGGGCATTCTGCCGTGGGGCCGCCCGCAAGTCCAGCAGCGAGATCAGGGTTCGCGCACGACTGGCTGCGGGAGTTCGCAGCCGTGATACGCGATCCCGCAGGGCGGCCGCAGCCGGGGGAGCCGTGATCGTCTAGCGTGGCATGGCGCATGGCGGCATCGGGCGAACAGGTGGACGCGGGCGCAGCACAGGCGTGCGCGCCGTGCCGGGGCACCGGACAGGTGATCTCCAACCTCGGCGGCACACTGCGGCAGGTCACGTGCCCGTGGTGCGAGGGCGGCGGCGTCCAGCTTCCCGGGCACGACGCGCAGGCTGCTCGCCGGGCCTCCTGACGCCCGGTTTTCCGGGCGCTCTCGGGCCGCCGCTCGATCGTCCGTCCAGAGGCGTGGACGGTTGCTCGCCGTAGACGGGCCGCCGGGCCGATAGGCGACTCGTGCACCGGCCAGCAACTCAGCGCAAAGGGCAACCGCTCGTGTGGGCGGGCGACGGATCGACCGTCATTCACAAGCGCGAACGCGCTGCGGCGAGCGCCGGCACGTCTACGTCAAACGGATCCTGGAGGGATCACATGCTGCAGAACCTGCGCAACCGCGCTTCGGACGAGTCGGGCTTCACGCTCATCGAGCTCCTGGTCGTCGTCCTCATCATCGGCATCCTCGCCGCGATTGCCCTGCCGACCTTCCTCGGCCAGCGCGCCAAGGCCCAGGACTCGGCCGCCAAGTCGGACGCTCGCAACGCCATCTCGCAGATGGAGTC
>DATMJM010000117.1:0-2210 GCA_035553935.1 Solirubrobacteraceae bacterium | reverse complement strand
GACCGGCGACGAGCGACAAACAAGAGCAGGTCAGACCCACATCTGGCCGACAGCCTCAAAGAGAGTCAGCTCGCCGCCGGTCGGGACCTTCTCCTCAGCGTCGGACGTCACCGACAGGCCGAATCAGAACAGCAAGCCTCGATGCGGCAGTCTCGTCGAGCCACAAGCCGGTCCTCAACGGGAACCCCAGCCGCGACTGGATCGCAAACCGGGACACGCGGCGACCGCTGATTTGCCTGCGGAAGTACCGTCAGCCACTATGCGCCTTGCCGCCGCTTCGGCCGTCGGATTCGTCATCGGGTATGGCTGGTTTCTGACCGGCGGCGCTGAGTGCGATCGGGCTGACTGCGGCTGGTTGGCCGAGCTGTTCTACGAGACGTCGCTTGCGGGCTTCGTCCTGCTGATTGCCGCTGTCTGCGGTCTCATCGTGGCCGCGATCCGAGGCATGGTCCGGTGGCATCGCCTCCGCCGCTAGGGAGTTCCGCTTTCGCCTCATATGGGGGTGGGGGTGTCAAGGGCGTAGGGGTGATCGCGTCCGGGCGTGGCGGGCGTTGAGTGGTGGGTGTGGGTCTGGCGTGTCGGGGCGGCGCGGGGTGCGGGTTGGCGCGACTCTTGGTCAGCCTCATATGCGAGACCCGTCAGGGGTCTCAGGACCTCGGTTCGTCGCAACGTCCGCTGTCTGAAATCGAGCGTCGCCGGCCGCTGGTTGCGGTGGGTGGCTCACAGGCGAAAGCGCGGACATGTCGTGGATGCGCGGTGCCCGGACCGCCGCGCCGCCTCGATAGGCCAGACGGGTTGTCGGCAGTTAGGGGGCGGTGGCGATCTCCCAGCAGTTGCCGACGAGTTCGCGGGCGATCGCGATCGTGACGACGCCAGCGGGCTTGCCGCGGCCGTTGCGCAGCAGGTTCCAGCGCGCGTTGAGGCGCCGTTGGATGCGCCATGCGTGATCGATCAGCGCGGGGTCCTGGCCGCGTTGGCGGACGGCGAGCTTGCCGCCGACCGACGGCGCGAGGCGGTAGTGCAGGGCGGCTTCGACGAGCAGCCGGCGGGCGTGGGTGGAGCCGGCCTTGGTGATCTTGCCCAGCCGGCGGGTCTGGCCGGAGGAGTGCTCTGACGGGACCAGGCCGACGTAGCTGGCGATCGCGTCGGGGTGATCGAAGCGTCGCCAGTCGCCGATCTCCGCGCACAGACCGAGCGCGGTCAGCGTGTTGATCCCGCGCAAGCAGCACAACCGGGCGATCGTGTCGCTCCAGACGCAGCCGGGCGCGAGCTGCTCGAGCTCGCGCCGACCAGCTCGCGGCGGGCGAGCAACACGTCGTGCGCGTGCAGGTAGTCCGCGTAGGTGATCTGAGATGCGCGATCGTCGAAGTGCTGCTGGGCCAGCCAGCGGCGGTGCTTGATCGTCCAGCGCCCGCCCGGGCCGGGGAAGTAGCGCTCGCGACGCACCAAGAACGTCGCCAGCCGATGCCGCGCGCGCATCAGATCCGATCGCAGATCCTCGCGGCAGCGAACCAGATCGCGCAGCTGCTCCTGCTCGACCGATGGGATCCACACCAGTCGCAGATCACCGGCCGCGAACAGTCGCGCGAGGCGGATCGCGTCGCGCTTGTCGGTCTTGATCCGATCGCCCGGCCGGCGGTCGATGTTCCCCGGCGAGCAGACCGACATCTCGATCCCCTCCGCCCGCGCGCGGCGAACGAGCCCGTAGCCCGTCGGCCCGGCCTCATACACCGCGCGGACCGGCCCCGGCAACTCGCGCAACACGTCGAGCACCTCCAACGGCCGGCCGCTCACGCGGCGCGTGATCACCTCCCCCGTCGCATCGTCGAACACCGCGACCGCCGTCGCGTGCGCGTGAACATCCAGCCCGACCCAACACATACCGTTCGGCATGGTCGGCGCCTCCCATGTGTGGTCGCGGCCGAGGGCCCAATCCTCGACCTGTCGAACACCCGCGCAATGCGCGAGGCGTCGACCATCAGCGTCTCTCAGCCACCGGACGACACGCCCATAGGGTCTTGCAGGGAGCGCTGCGTCAGCGGGCTACGCAGAGCGCTGGTCCGCGCGGAGGGTGTCGCGCAAACCGTCGTGTCGTCCGAGGGGTTTAAGACGATGGGGGCATGCCTCAGAACTTCCTCGGATGTGATCGCGATCAGGAGTTGCTGCTGCCGCCGAGCCTGAAGGAATGGCTGCCCGAGAGCCATCTGGCG
>DATMJM010000116.1:0-2789 GCA_035553935.1 Solirubrobacteraceae bacterium | reverse complement strand
ACCGCCATGTCGCAGTCGCCCAGCACGCTGCGAATCGCCTCCAGATCCGCGTCGCCGGTGATGCGGTTGGCGACGACGAGCACCGGGATCTCGCGCGCCGCCGCCGCCTCGACGGCACGGCGGGCAACCTCGATCGATTTCGGCGTCGGGTTGGCGACGACGAGCACGACGTCGAGGCTGCCGGTCTCCATCCGCGTCAGGACGCCGATCCCCGCCTCGAGGTCGCCGAGGACGGTGCGCCCGCCCGCCTCCATCTCGCGCAGCAGCCGGTCGGCGCTGACGCCGCAGCACAGGCAGCCGTGGTCGGGCATGTCCACGCGCGAGGCGACGACGACGCGCACGCCGTCGGGCGCATCCTCGCCGAAGCGCTCGATGAGGCCCTCGATCGTGTGCTCGTGGATCACGTCGTCCGCGCGGCTGCCGCTGAGCTCCTGGCGGATGCCGGCGAGGCGCTCGGTGTCGTCCATGCCGAGGCCGAGTGAGATGCCGAGCATCGGGTTGACGTCGGCGTCGATCGCCATCACATCGTGTCCCGCGCGCGCGAGCGCGCGAGCGAGCGTGCCGGAGATCGTCGTCTTGCCTGCGCCGCCCTTGCCCGCTACCGCGATCTTCATGATGACTCCATCCCTCGCTGCTCGATGATGTCTGCCAGCTGCTGCACCGCGCGCACGACCGGCGACTGCGGGGCGGCGTCGATGACCGCCACCCGCCGCGCCTCGGCATCGCGCACGGCCTGGTCTGCGGGAATCTCGACATCGACCTTCTCGCCGAGCAGCCGCTCGACGCGGTCGCGCTCCTCGCGGCTCGAGATCTTGCTCGCCGCGAAGATGACGTCGGCTCCGAGCGGGCCGCGCGCGAGGCGCGCGACGCGCCGGCCGGTCATCGCCGACTGGCTCGTGGGCTCCACGACGACGACGTAGGCGCGCGCGTACGGCGTGAAGCCCGCGCCGAGCTGGCGCGGCCCGGCGGGCAGGTCGCCGACGATCGCCCACTCGTACAGCGCGGGCGCCTCGTGCATGCGCCGGACGGTGTCGAGGAAGGCGTTGACCGATCCGTTGACGGGCGCCAGGCCGTCCTTGCCCGCCTTGCCGAGCTGCAGCATCCGCACCCCGTCCGGGGCCGGCGTCGTGTACCTGCGCACGACGGTCATCGGGCCGATGCCGGACCTCAGGCGCCAGGGGCCCTTGTCGGGCTTCTCGGCGGCCTGCATGAGCAGGGGCTCTGCGGGCTCCGGGATGCCCAGCGAGTGCGCCAGGCCCGGCATCGGGTCCGAGTCGATCGCCAGGACGGTGTGCCCGCGCCGCCCCAGCTCGCGCGCGAGCGTTCCCGACAGCACCGACTTGCCGGCCCCGCCCTTGCCGGCGACGCCGATCCACAGCGGCCCGCGCGGGCGCGGCTCGAGTGGCATGTCGACCGGCCACAGCGGCGGCTTGGGGAGCGGGGTGGCGGCGGGCGTCATACCGGCGCCGCCGGCAGCGGCCCGGCGATCTCGTCGACCTCGTCGAGCGTCAGCGTCTCGCGCTCGAGCAGCGCATCCGCGACGCGGTCCAGCAGCGAGCGCTGCTCGCGCAGCACGCGCCGGGCGAGGTCGTCGGCCTCGGCGACCAGGCGACGTGCCTCGACGTCGATGAGCTGCGCGGTCTCGTCGGAGTACGAGACGCCGTTGACGCCGGTCTCGTCGGTGTAGCTCATCGCGCCGAGCACGTCGCTCATCCCCAGGACCGTGACCATGCGGCGCGCGATCGCGCCGACGCGCGCGAGATCGCTGCCGGCGCCGTCGGCGATCTCGCCGAAGACGATGTCCTCCGCCGCCCGGCCGCCGAGCAGGGTCGCCATCCGCTCGACGAGGAACGTGCGCGTATGCAGCCGCCGGTCCCCCGCCTCGGGGATCCACGTCACCCCGGCGGCGTTCGCGCGCGCGACGATGCTGATCTTGTGCAGGATGTGACCGCCGGGCAGCGCGCGCGCGACGAGCCCGTGCCCGGCCTCGTGATAGGCGATGATGCGGCGGTCCTCGTCGGACAGCTGGCGCGCCCTGGCGATCCCCAGGCCGACGCGGTCCATCGCCTCATCGAGCTCGGCCCGCTCGATCCGGTCGCCGCCCCTGCGGGCGGCGAGCAGCGCGGCCTCGTTGAGCAGGTTGTTGAGGTCCGCGCCCGCCAGCCCGTAGGTCAGCCGCGCGATGGCCTCGAGGTCGATGTCGTCGGCCAGCGGCCGGTTGCGCGCGTGCAGCTCGAGGATCTGCCGGCGCCCCTCGAGGTCGGGCATGTCGATCGTGATCCTGCGATCGAAGCGCCCGGGGCGCGTGAGCGCCGCATCGAGCATCTCGGGCCGGTTCGTGGCCGCCATCACGACGACGGTCGAGGTGCGCGCGCAGACGTCGAGCTCGACGAGCAGCTGGTTGAGCGTCTGCGCGCGTTCGCCGCTGTCGCCGGGATTGGCAGCGCGCGTGGCGCCGAGCGCGTCGATCTCGTCGATGAACACGATCGACGGCGCCACGCCGCGGGCCTGCGCGAAGAGGTCGCGCACGCGCGCCGCGCCCTCGCCGACGAAGACCTCGGCGAACTCCGTCCCGGCGACGGAGATGAACGCGGCGTTGGACTCACCGGCCAGCGCGTTGGCCAGCAGCGTCTTACCCGTCCCTGGCGGCCCGTCGAGCAGATATCCCGTCGGCATGCGGGCCCCGAGCCGCTGGAAGCGGGAGCGATCGGCGAGGTACTCGCGGACCTCGGCCAGCTCCTCGACGACATGGTCCATGCCGGCGACGTCGGCGAAGGTGATTCGCTCGC
>DATMJM010000115.1:0-5884 GCA_035553935.1 Solirubrobacteraceae bacterium | reverse complement strand
CGGGCCGGGACCGCGCTACTGGATCGGCGACTCGCCGACCTCCAGCTCACGCGATCGAGCTCCGAACGCGGTCATCCGGCTGAGCGTAGCGGCGGCTCTGCGGTCGCGACGGCGGCGCGGTAGCCGGCCGTGGCCGTGCGTGACCGCGACGTCTGCGCCCTTGTCGACGTTCTCGGTGTTCGAGCGGGGCTCGGAGGTGCTGCACACCCGGCGCGCGATGCTGTGCGGCCCGCCCGCCGAGTTGAGTCCGCGGCTGCACCTTCTCGCGATGCCGTCACCGAGCGCGCGGCGAGTCGCCGATCCAGTAGCGCGGTCCCGGCCCGCGGCTTGCGATGCGGTCGCCGGGATTGCTCAGGTGGCAGCGGTCGAGCGACAGGCAGCCGCATCCGATGCACTCCGTCAGGCCGACCTTGAGGCGCTGCAGCTCGGCGATGCGCTCGTCGATGCGCGAGCTCCACTTGCTCGACAGCCGCGACCAGTCCGAACGGGTCGGAGCCCGGTCGGGCGGCAGCTTCGAGAGCTCTTCGCCGATCTCGCCGAGCGTCAGCCCGACGCGCTGGGCGAAGACGATGAACGCGATCCGCCGCAGCACCGAGCGCGGATAGCGGCGGTGTCCCGAGCCGGCGCGGTGCGAGTCGATCAAGCCCCGCTGCTCGTAGAAGCGCAGGGCGGATGATGCGACGCCGCTGCGGCGCGAGACCTCGCCGATCGTCAGCAGCTCGTCCATGCTTGACTTCGAGCTTACTTCAACTTGTAGGTTCGGTCCTTCCCGATCGAGGAGCGGATCGATGACGACGACGAAGCAGACCGCGGGCCAGCGGATCACCGAGGAAGTGACCTCGTGGCCGGGCGTCGAGGCAGGTTTCGGCAGCCGGGGCGAGTTCGGGTTCACCCTCGGCCGGCGTGCGCTCGGCCACCTGCACGGCGACCGCGTCTTCCATGCCGGGTTCCCGAAGGCGATCTGGCAGCGGCTGTTCGACGAGGGGCGCATCGACTACCACCCGGTCTTCCCGGGGAAGGCCGGCTACGCCGCGCGCAAGATCGAGTCCGACGAGGACGTCCGCGATGTGATCGAGCTGATCCGCCTGAACTACGATCGCGCCGTCGCCCGCCACGGCCTGCCGCGGCAGGCGCCGGACGCCACCGACGCCGAGCGGCGGATGGCCACCGGGATCGAGGACCTGTACGCCGCGACGCCCGAGACGCTGCCCTTCGCCCGCTCGTTGGACATCCGTGCCTTCGTCGTGCGGCGCGACCGCGGCAACCTGCTGCTGTACAGCACGACGACGCTGCGGGGCGACACGTCCGCGATCGCGGCGCTCGGCGGAATCTCGCGCCATTACCTCAACCACAGCCACGAGGCGCTGTTCGCAGCGGACTCGATCGACGCGCCGCTGTTCGTGCACGAGTCCGGTCTGGAGGCCGTGAGCAGCGGCTACCGCGTCAGAGCGACCTTCTCCAAGCGCCACACGCTCGACGACGACTTCGAGGTGATCCCAACCCCCGGCCACACCCCGGACGCGACCGCGTACCTGTGGAGCAGCGGCGCGCACCGCGTGCTGTTCACCGGCGACACGATCTACCTGGACGACGGCGAGTGGGTCGCAGCGGTGCTCGCCGGCAGCGACCGGCAGGCGTACATCCAGAGCCTCGAGCTGCTGCGCGACGTCGACTTCGACGTGCTCGTGCCCTGGGCCGCGACCCGTGGCCAACCCTACTACGCGATCACCGGACATGCCGACGCCCGGCGCCGCATCGGCGCGATCCTCCAGCGCCTGCAGCGCGGCGAGCACCGCTGAGCCGCCACCCGCGCCGCGCGAAGTCCTCCTGCTGCAAGCTGGTCGGGCTGTGACCGAGTAGCTCCAACGCCCCGATCCTGCCCGGGGTGCGCCTATCCTGCGCGCCGTGCGCGTGGACGTCGTCGACCCCTCGGCCTTCACGCCGCCCTACGACCACGCGCTGTGCGCGGCGCTGGCCCGCGCCGGCGCGCAGGTGCGCCTGCAGACGAGCCGCTTCGCCTACGGCCCGGTGCCGGCGCCGGCGGGCTACCAGCGCGTCGAGCGCTTCTATCGCCGCGGCTCGCGCGGCGCCGCGGGCTCGCGCGCGAGCTTCGCGGCGAAGCTCGCCCAGCACGTCCCGGACATGCTGGCCTACCGGCGCGCGGTCGCTGCCGCCGACCCGCCCGACGTCGTCCACTTCCAGTGGCTCACCGTGCAGCCCGTCGACGTGCACCTGCTGCCGCGGGCACGGCCGCTCGCGCTCACCGCGCACGACGTCCTGCCGCGGGAGCCGCGCCGCGGGCAGCTCTCCGCGCAGCGGCGCCTGTACGAGCGTGTCGACGCGGTCGTCGTGCACTCCGAGCACGGCCGCGAGCGGCTCGTCGCGGCGCTCGGCGTCGATCCCCGGAAGGTCCACGTCATCGCGCACGGCGCGTTCGAGCACCTCACGCGCGTCGCGGGCGAGCGTCCGCTGCCGCCCGCGCTCGCCGCGGTCGAGAAGCCGGTCGTCCTGTTCTTCGGGCTCTTGCGCCCGTACAAGGGCATCGACGTCCTGCTCGACGCCTGGCGCGACGTCGACGCCGACGCGGAGCTGTGGATCGTCGGCATGCCTCGGATGGACATCGGAGCGCTGCGCGCCGCCGCGCCGCCCGCGGTGCGCTGGGTGCCGCGCTTCATCGCCGACGACGAGATCGCCGCGTACTTCCGCCGCGCCGATCTCGTGGTCCTGCCCTACCGCGAGATCGACCAGTCGGGCGTCCTCTTCAGCGCGCTTGCGTTCGGCGTGCCGCTCGTGCTGAGCGCCGTCGGCGGGTTTCCCGAACTCGCGGGCGACGGGGCGGCTGCGCTCGTCGCGCCCGGCGACCGCGCGGCTCTCGCGCGCGAGCTGCAACGGCTGCTCGCCGACGATCAGGCGCGTGCCCGGCTCGCGCGAGGCGCTCGCGCGGCCGCCGCCGGGCGCTACTCGTGGGACGCGACCGCGACCGCCCACCTGCGCCTGTACCGGGCGCTCACGGCCGCATGAGGTGGCTGCGGTCGTCCTCGCCGCGCGCTCGGAGACAATGCGCACGTGCTCGCCTGGGAGGTCGTCTTCTGGATCTGCGCCGGCCTGCTCGCCTACGCGCAGGCTGGCTACCCGCTCGTGCTCGCGGCGCTCGCGCGGCTGCGGCGCGCGCCGGCGCCCGCCGACGCCGGGCCGACGAGCCTGCCGACCGTCAGCCTCATCATCGCGGCCTATGACGAGGAGGCGGTCATCGCGCGCAAGGTCGCCAACGCTCTGGCGCTCGACTACCCCCGCGACATGCTGGAGATCGTCGTTGCCAGCGACGGGTCGGCTGACGCCACGGCGCAGGAGGCGCGGCGCGCCGGCGCCGACGTCGTGCTCGAGCTCGAGCGTGGCGGCAAGATCCGCGCGCAGGATGCTGCTGTCGCGCGCTCCCGCGGCGAGATCGTCGCCTTCTCGGACGCCAACAGCACCTGGGAGCCAGACGCGCTGCGCGCGCTCGTCGCGGCGTTCGACGATCCCGGCGTCGGCTACGCCTGTGGCCAGGTGCGCTTCGTCAACGACGCCGGGACCAACCAGGAGGGCCTGTACTGGCGCTACGAGATGGCGCTGCGCGCGCTGGAGTCGCGGCTGGTCTCGATCACCGCGGGCAACGGAGCGATCTACGCGACGCGGCGCGCCGCCTACATCGAGGTCGACCCGATCATGGGCCACGACCTGTCGTTTCCGTTCAACATGGTCAAGCGCGGTTGGCGCGCGGTGTACGTGCCGCAGGCGCGCGCGACGGAGAAGATGGTGCCCTCGATCGAGGGCGAGTTCGCCCGCAAGCGGCGGATGATGAGCCACACGTGGCCGATCGTCCTGCGCGGCGGGCTGCTGTCGCCACGTGGCTACCCGCCGCTGTACGCAGTGATGATCGTGTCGCACCGCGTGCTGCGCTATCTGGCGCCGTTCCTGCACGTCGGCGCCCTGCTGGCGAGCTTCGTGCTGGGCGCGGCGAGCACGTTCTATGCCGTGCTGCTCGCACTTCAGCTTGCGCTCGTCGTGGCTGCCCTCATGGCCCGCATCTGGCCGCTGCGGCCGCTGCTCGTGGCGCGCTACTACGTGCTGACGACGGCCTCGGTCGCGGCCGGCCTGTGGGACTGGCTGCGCCACGGCACGCCGGCCGCCTGGGAGCCGGCGGAGGGCACGCGCTGATGGCGCGGCGCGTGTTCGACATCGCGGTCGCGTCGGTGGCGCTGCTGGTCAGCTCGCCGCTGCTGGCGCTGGCGGCGATCGCGATCCGGCTGGAGTCCAAGGGTCGCGTGATCTACCGCCAGCGCCGCGTCGGCAAGGACGGCCGCGAGTTCGACGTGCTCAAGCTGCGCACGATGGTCGACGGCGCCGAGCACATCGGGGCGGGGCTCGCCGTCAACGTCGGCGATGCCCGCATCACGCGCGTCGGCAAGCTCCTGCGCCGCACGTCGCTCGACGAGCTGCCCAACCTCGTCAACGTGCTGCGCGGCGAGATGGCGATCGTCGGGCCGCGGCCGACCCTCCCGTCGCAGGTCGCGCAATACACCGCGCGCGAGCGCGGCCGCCTGACGGTGCGGCCGGGGATGACTGGCTGGGCACAGGTCAACGGCCGCACCTCGCTGCCCTGGGCGGACCGCATCGAACTCGACCTGTGGTACATCGAGCATCGCTCCTGGCGGCTGGACCTGAAGATCCTGTGGCGCAGCGTGCGGATGGTGTTCCGGGGCGAGGGTCTCTACAAGGGCGAGACGGGCGGCTGGACGGAACGCTAGCGCCGCGAGCGGCCAACCTTCGGCGGGCGCCGCCGTTTCAAGATCGAGGCACCGCCTCACAGCACATCGACTGCCAGGGCCGAGGAGGCAACCATGAAGATCTCAAGCAAGCTCGCAGTGGTTGCGGCGGTCGCCGCACTCGGCGCTCCCGCGCTGTCGGGCGCAGCCGTCCCGGAGAACGCGGGCACCGCGCACAAGCCCGCCGACCCCGGGAGCCAGGCGCAGGCGCACAAGCCCGCCACCACGCCCACCCCGACCGCGAGCCCGCCGGCGCAGGCCAAGGCCTACGGAAAGCACTGCCAGGACCAGAGCAAGAAGCGCGTCGCCGGCGAGAAGGGCACCGCGTTCTCGAGGTGCGTGACCGCGATGGCCAAGCTCGCGAAGGGCACCACGAAGAGCCCGCGCACCGCGTGCAAGGACCTCAGCAAGAAGCGCGTCGCCGGCGAGAAGGGGACGCCGTTCAGCCGCTGCGTGTCCGCCGCCGCGAAGCTGCTCAAGGAGAAGGCGGCCGCGTAGACGCCGCGGCGCAACACCTTCGCAGCACACGGAGAGGCCCCGCGGCAGCGGGGCCTCTCCTCGTGGCGCGGTCAGGCGAGCGGATGGCCGGTGATGCGTAGGCCGAGACGGGCGGTTCGTCAACCGGCAGGTGCGGTTGACGAAACCCGCGCCACGGCCTACACAACGAGCAGGCACAGTCTGCACGGGAGGTGACCTCATGCACGTCATGCACCCGCATCCACGACGAGCGCTCGTGGCGGCTGTCGCGGCCCTCGCGCTCGCGCTCCTGGCGCTCCTGCCGGCGATGCTCGCCGCCGTCAGCTTCAGCCTCCCCGGTCGCGAGGGCGGCGCTCAGCCCAGCGCTCCCGTGAGCACCCCGGCGTCGGCCCGTGCCGAGCCGGCGTGGCAGGACAACCCGTTCGCGTGGCCGCTGCTCCAGGTGCCGAGCGCGCGATGAGGGTTGACGCTCGCGCCGAGCGACCTATTGCGGTCATCGAACGCGTCCGACACCCGAAGGGCGCATCGACGCAGATGAAGACGAACATGGTCCGACGAGAGAAAGGAGGTGCCACCAGGATGCTCTGGACCGACCCGTTCGC
>DATMJM010000114.1:0-11247 GCA_035553935.1 Solirubrobacteraceae bacterium | reverse complement strand
TCGCGCGCGATCGCGGGCACCCGCGGGCGCACGCTCGTGGTCAACCTCCCCGGCAATCCGAAGGCGGTGCGCGAGTGCATGGGCGTGCTCACGCCGATGCTGCCCCACGCGCTGAAGCTGGCATCGGGCGCAGACGCCGGCGGCGGCGCGCACGCAGGCGACGGGCCGTAGGCCGCGCCGCACCGGGGCGGCGGCGGGGACGCGCGCGACGACCACCGCACCACACGCCACCCCTACGGCACGAACGACTCCCGCGACAGCCCCACCCGCTTGGTGAACGGCGAGTCGAACACGCCGTCGGGATCCAGCCGCGCGCGCACGTCGAGCCAGTCGCCCAGGCGCGGGTACATCGCGGCCACGAACTCGCCGCTCCCGCTCAGGGTGTTGATGTGCCCCCAGTGGGGGCGGCCGCCGAGCGCGTACAGCGCCTCCTCGTAGGCCTTCAGCAGCTCGATCCCGCCGTCATTGCCGTTCAGGCCGATGAGCTCGATCATCATCGTGTCGCGGCCGTGCATCATCGACAGATAGGCGGGCGACGCCTTCACGAAGCGCAGCGCGATCGGCGAGCTCTGGTAGACCTGCCCGAGCTCGCGGCGCTCGCGCGCGACGCGGAAGATCGTCTCGACCGCCTCGATGTGGCGGCCGTCCGTCGGCACCCCGACCTCGCACGAGTACGCCGGCAGGATGTTCAGCGTGCCGATGTTGAAGACCTTGTAGGAGACCTCGTCGTACTCGTCTTTGACCAGCGACCTGACCGAGCCGCGCAGCATCGCCGGCGCCAGCGAGGGCCGCACGTCGAGGATCAGGTTGATGATGTGCGGCGTGAACGGAAACAGCGCCGCGGCCTCGACGAGCCAGTTGCGCATGCGCTTGTCCCACGGGCGGTTGCGCGGGTCGCCGACGGAGTCGCGCGTCGTCACGAGGAACGGATACGGGTAACCGTCGTCGTACGGGCTGAAGGCGAGCTCGTAGTGCTCGTGGCGTGCGAGCACGCCGCCGTCCTCGAGGTCGGCGCGGACCTTCGCCCACGGGTGCAGCTCGCGCACCTCGCGCATGAAGAAGCGCTCGCGCACCTCGACCATGGCGGTGCAGATCACGCCCATGCAGCCCATCCCGACGCAGACGGCATTCCAGACGTGGTCGTCCTGCACGAGCGTGCGCTCGGCGCCGAAGTGCGCCTCGAACGCGGCGCGGTCGGTCGGCCCGTCGCTCGGCTCGATGCGCTGCACGCCGGCGTCGCCGACGACGACGTCGAGCGAGCACAGCGCGTCGTTGAGCGGCCCGAACTCGATCCCCGACCCGTGCGTCGCGGTCGCCGTCACGCCGGCGATCGTCTGCGCGTCGTAGCCGCCGAGGTTGGCGAAGCCCATGCCGTGGGCGTCCAGCCAGCTGTTCATCTCGCGGATCCGCGCGCCGTGCTCGGCGCGGACGAGCCGCCGCCCCGCCCATTCGGGCCGGATGAAGTCCGGCTCGCGCGAGGGAACGCGCGTCATGCCGCCCGGCTCGAGCAGGAAGCCCTCGGTCAGCGCGACGTCGGACCACGAGTGGCCCGAGCCGACGGCGCGCACGTTGACGCCGCGGGCGCGCGCCGTGCGCACGATCGCCTGGACCTCGGCGATCGAGCGCGGCTCGTAGATGCGCAGCGGGTCGATCCTCTGGTTGCCGAGGTGGTTGCGCCACGTCTTGCGCACCTCGAAGCTCATCGCGTCCCGCGCTCGGCCAGCAGCCGCTCGACGCCGCGCTCGGCGAGCGCGGCGATCGTCTTGGACGGGTTGACGCCGATCGCCGTCGGGACGATCGCCCCGTCGAGCACGTAGAGCCCGGGATGGCCGTGGACCCGCCCCGCGTCGTCGACGACGCCGGTGGCGGGATCGTCGGACATCGGGCAGCCGCCGAGCGGGTGGACCGTGACGTACTTGCCCAGCGGCCCTGCGTCGAGCGCGAAGAACGCCGTTGCCCCGGCGGCCTCGGCGAGCTCGCGCACGGTGTTGCGCATCTCGTCGAACAGCCGCGAGCTCGCGGTCATGTCCCAGCGGATGTCGAAGCGGCCGAAATGCGTGAGCGACATGCGCCCGTCGGCGGCGTCGCGTCCGATGCACAGGAAGATCAGGGAGTCGCCGATCGGCTGGCGGCGGCGCAGCTGCATGTCGCCGGGGGCCAGCGGATGGTCGGAGACGCCGATCTTGGACGCCGCGTTCTTCGCCGCCACCCGCAGGCGGCCCAGGCCCGTCAGCAGCCGCACGCCGCGAAGCGCCTCGAGCACGTCGCCGAAGCTCGCCGGCAGGCCGCCGTCGGCGACCATGTGGTTGCGCTCGGCGAGCAGGTCGATCCGGCTCGTCATCACCGGCCCGAACTCCGCGCGCGCGCCGGCGACGCCCGGCGCCTGCGGGTCGAGGGCGAGCGCGAGCGCGTCGCCGTTGCCCGAGTAGCGGCTGCCGAGTGCGGGCGACAGCCGCGGCAGCCGCTTGCGGTTGCGCAGCAGCAGGCGGGTCGACCCGAGCGTCCCGGCGGCCAGGACGAGGACGGGCGCTGCGACCTCGCCACCGCTCTTGTACTGCAGGTCGCGAAAGCCGACGCGCCAGTCCGCCCCGTCGCGCAGCGGAGGGTCGATGCGGTGGACCTCGTGCAGCGCGAACACCTCTGCGCCGAAGCTCTCGGCCCGCGCGACGTACGTGATGTCGACGGTGTTCTTCGACATCCGCGGGCAGCCGACGTCGCAGAGGCCGAGGTTGTCGCAGCCCTGCTGCAGGACGCCGCTGAACGGGTGGCGGCGATCCTCGCCGAAGTGCACGGCGATCGGCAGCGGCGACGCGGCGCGGCCGGCCATGCGCGCCATCGCGCCGAAGGACGCGACCTTCGGCAGCGGCGGCTGCGGCGGGGCCGGCCGCGGGTCGAGCGCCTCCTCCGTCCGCGCGTAGAAGCGAGCGAGCTCGCGCCCGTCGATCGCGTCCGGCCAGGCGGGATCGTCGAACGTCGCATCGGGCGCGGGCAGCTGCACGTTGGCGTAGACGAGCGAGCCGCCGCCGACGCCGGCGCCCGTCACGACCGCGACGTCGCGCATGATCCGGATGTCGAACATGCCGCCGGGGTTGCGCCTCGGGTGCCACAGCGCGTGCGGGAACTGCGCGAGCCGGTCGGGATAGTCGCCGGCGCCGAAGCGCCGGCCGCGCTCGAGCACGCACACCCGCCAGCCCTGCTCGGCGAGGCGGCAGGCGGTGATCCCCCCACCGAATCCCGAGCCGACGACGATCGCGTCGTAGGCGCGCTCCATGGCGCCAGCCTATCCGCGGTCGCACCGTGCCGAAAGGCGCCGCCGTCAGGCGGCCGTGCGGCGGTCGCCCGCCCCCGGTCGAGCGCGTACGCTCGCCGCCATGAGCCTCGTCGCGTTCCTCGACAACTCGCAGCGGTCGAGCGGCGCGACGTCGCGGCCCGATCCGCGCGCGGCGCGATTTCACCGCAGCATGCCGGGCTATGCGCCCAGCGCGCTCGCCGAGGCGCCCGCGACCGCCGAGCGGCTCGGCGTGTCGAAGCTCCACGTCAAGCTCGAGACCGAGCGCTTCGGCCTGCCGTCGTTCAAGATCCTCGGCGCGTCGTGGGCGACGTGCCGGGCGCTGAGCCTGCGCGCCGGCGTCGAGCCGGCGGCGACGTTCGACGAGCTGCGCGCGATCGCGGTGCGCCTGGACGGGCTGACGCTCGTCACCGCGACGGATGGAAACCACGGGCGCGCTGTCGCGTGCATGGCGCGGATGCTCGGCCTCGGCGCACGCGTCCTCGTCCCCGAGCAGACGGCGCCGGCGCGGATCGACGCGATCGCCGGCGAGGGCGCGACGGTCGAGATCGTGCGCGGCAGCTACGACGACGCCGTCGCGCGCTCGGCGGCGCTGGCGAGCGACGACCACATGGTGATCTCCGACACGTCGTGGCCGGGCTACGAGCAGGTGCCGGGCTGGGTGGCCGACGGCTACGCGACGATCTTCGAGGAGCTCGGCGAGCAGCTCGGCGGCGAGCGGCCGCCGCTCGTCGCCGTCCAGATCGGCGTCGGCGCGTTGGCGTCGGCGGCCGTGCGGGCGCTGGCGGCGCCGGGCCGGATGATCCTCGGCGTCGAGCCCGCCGGCGCGGACTGCGCGCTGCAGGCCGTGCGCGCCGGGCGCCCGGTGCTCGTCGAGGGACCGCAGCGGTCGATCATGGCCGGGCTGAACTGCGGCCTGGCCTCGCGCGTCGCGCTGGCCGACATGGCCGCCGGGATCGGCGCGTTCTGCGCGATCGGCGACGGCGCGGCCGAGGAGGCCGTCCGGCTGCTGCTGGGCGACGGCCTGGCCTGCGGCGAGACCGGCGCGTCCGGCGCGGCCGGACTGCTGGCGCTGCGCGAGGCCCGGGGGGAAGACGTCTGGGAGCAGCTCGGCGCGGGCGGCGCGAAGCCCACGGCGCTCGCGATCTGCACGGAGGCGCCGACGGATCCGCAGACGTTCGCGCGCATCACGGGCGGCGGCTGACGGGCGGCGTGCGGGCGCGCCTGGTCCCCTGTGGCGCGTGCGGCGCGCAGCGCCGCACGCCCGCTCAAGTTCACCGCCCGCGCGTCGAACACGCGGGCGCATGCGCCTGATCAGACTCAGCTCGCTGGCCGACGGCATGGTGCTCGCGCGCGACCTGCGCACGGGGCGCCCCGGCGAGGTCGCGCTCCTGCGCGCGGGCGTGCAGCTGTCGCGCTCGTACGTCGAGCGCCTGCGCACGCTCGGCATCCAGACGGTCTGGATCGACGACGAGCTCTCGCGCGGCATCGAGCCGCTGCCGGCGCTCGAGCCCGAGCAGCGGGTCGCCGCGGAGGCCGCGGTCTCCCGCAGCTTCGACCGCACGTCGCGGATGCTCGCCGCGGGCGGCACGGCGCTGCCGCAGCGCGAGCTCGAGCAGCTGGCCGGCACGGTCGCCGCCATCGCGGCCAGTCTCGCCGACGTGCCGGAGGCCGCGCTCGCGCTCGGCGATCTCGCGGCGGCCGACGCCTACACGCACCGCCATTCCGTGCAGGTCGCGCTCATCGGCATGCTCGTCGCGCGCCGCCACTGGCAGCGCGACGGCTGGCGCGACTGGCTGGAGCGCCCGCGCTATGACGGCATCGACGCGCGCCTGACGAAGCTCGGCGTCGGGCTGATCCTGCACGACGTCGGCAAGCTGGCGGTGCCGCCGGAGATCATCAACAAGCCCGGCAGGCTCAGCGACGAGGAGTTCGCCGCGATCAAGCTGCACCCGGAGGCGGGCGTCGACCTCCTGCGCGCCGCCGCTCCCTCGCCGCTCACGCTCGTCACGGTGCGCGACCATCACGAGCGGCTCGACGGCTCGGGCTACCCGGCCGGGCGCGACGGCGACGCGATCCACGAGTTCGCGCGCATCTGCGCGATCGCCGACGTGTTCGACGCCGTCAGCTCGGAGCGCCCCTACAAGGATGCGGCCCCGCCGGTCGTGGGCGTCAACGTCATCTCCGACGGCGTCCTGCGCGGGCTGTTCGACCGCGACGTCGCGGCCGCTTTTCGCCGCGTCTGCATGCCCTACCCGCTCGGCACGGACGTCGTCGTCGACGGCGAGTGCCTCGGCGTCGTCAGCCACGTCGATGCCGACGAGCCGTGGATGCCGACCGTCCGCCGCATGCAGGGCCGCGAGGTCGGGGAGGCCACGCTCGACCTGCGCCATCTCGACGCGCTGCGCCGCCCGCCCGAGCCGGCGCGCGAAGCCGCTTGACCGCCGGCGCGGCGCGGCGAGGGGTTCGCGGCCACGGGTAGGCCCGCGCGCCCGCGGGGTACCGGACGGTCATGAGCGCACAGAACCCACCGATGGATCCGACCAGCTCCGAGGCGGACGCCAAGCAGCTCGACCTGGCTCGCAAGCAGGGCGCGGCCTACCGCGAGGCCCTCGACCACATGGCCGAGAACGTCGCCCACGACGGCGGCATGCAGCCAGCCGACCAGTACCTCGTCGCCTACGCGATCGAGGAGGCCGAGGGGATGTACATGTGGGAGGACGGAAAGCTCGCGTGGCACGAGCCCGACAAGGAGAACCTGCACGTCGAGATCGTGGTGTGCGACTCGTCGGACGGTCGCTTCATCCCCGGCCTGACGGTGACCGCGACGCTCATCGATCCGGACGGCAACGAGGTCGGCACACACGAGCATCCGCTGCTGTGGCATCCGATGCTCTACCACTACGGGCGCAACTGGGAGGTGCCGGCGGACGGCGAGTACACGCTGAAGGTGCACATCGAGCCGCCCACGTTCCACCGCCACGACGAGATCAACGGCTGCCGCTTCACGCACGCGGTCGACACGACGTTCGAGGGCGTCAAGGTCGAGCGCGGGCAGGACTGACGCCGCCGCCGGCCGCGCCGTCGGCGAGCACGTACGCGGCAAGCGCCGTCACCGCGGCCGCGAGCAGGACCGACGGCCAGGCGCCGAGCGCGTCGGCCACGACGTGCGACAGCACGAAGGCGCCGACGTAGACGACGACGAGCAGCGCCGTCCGCAACGTGCCGGCGGCACGCCGCCAGCGCAGCGCGCACCACGCGCAACCGGCGACGAGCACGACCGCGCCGAGCGGGCGCACGCCCGTCGCCTGCGCCACGGCGAAGCCGAGCAGGAGCGAGCCGGAGGCGACGGGCCAGGTCACCCCGGCAACGGTAGCCGCTCGCCGGCGCGCTACGCGCCGGGCTGACGCGCAGGAAGACCGACTAGATTGCCGGTCGTGACGTCGAGAGCGCCGAACGAGCGCACCCGCGAGGACCGCTGCCCCGGCGTGCTCGCGCTGCACGAGGCGGCCGACGGATGGCTCGCACGGGTGCGCGTGCCCGGCGGGCGGGTGCCGGCACCGGCGCTGCGCGCGCTGGCGGCGCTCTCAGAGGAGTCGGGCAACGCGCTCGTCGACCTGACGGCGCGGGCCAACCTCCAGCTGCGCGGGCTCGCGCCGGACGCGGCGGCGGTGCTCGCCCCCCGGCTCGCGGCGGTGGGGCTGCTGCCCTCGGCCGAGCACGACCGCGTCCGCAACGTGCTCGCCAGCCCGCTCGCCGGCCGCGCGCCGGAGGCGGTCGACGACGTCGACGACGTCGTGGCGCTGCTCGACGCGCAGGTCATCGACAGCCACCGGCTGCGCGACCTGCCGGGTCGCTTCTGCTTTCTCGTCGACGACGGCAGCGGCGCCGGCCGGGAGGTGGCGCCCGACGTGATCGTGGCCGCCCGCGGCGGCGGGCGCTTCGGCGTCCTGCTGGACGGCAGGCCGATCGAGTTCGACGGAGACGCCAGGACCGCCGTCGCGGTCGCCGTCGGCGCCGCCGAGGTGTTCGTCGCGCTGCGCGGCGACGCCTGGCGGCTGTCGGAGACGCCCGGCGGCGCGGCGCTCGTCGCCGCGACGCTCGGCCTGAGCCTCGCCCCCGTCACGCGCGCCGCGCGCACGCGCCGCTACGGGCCGGGCATCGTCACCCAGCGCGACGGGCGCGTCGCGCTGACGGCGCTCGCGCCGCTGGGCCAGCTCTCGCCGGCGCTGCTGCGGACGCTCGCCGCGCTCTGCGACGAGCTACGGCTGTCGACCCGGCGCACCGTGACCCTGCTCGACGTCGCGCCGCCCGAGGCCGAGGCGCTGCGCGACGCGCTGCGCGCCGCCGGGCTCGTGCTCGACGGCGCCTCGGGCTGGGTCGGGCTGACAGCGTGCGCCGGCACCGCCGGCTGCGCGCGCGCGCTGGCCGACGTGCGCAGCGCCGCCGCCGAGCGCGCCGCCGTGCGCACCGCGACCGACCATGTCGAGCACTGGGCGGGATGCGAGCGGCGCTGCGGCGAGGTGCCCGGCACGCCTGTCGCGGTCGCCGTGCGCGATCCCGTCGACGTCGAGGTGCGCTACGACGCGCGGACGGCGCACGTGCCGTCGCTGGAGGCAGCCGCCGCGCTGCTCGTCGCGGAGGCCGCGCGATGATCGTGTACGAGCGCGACGGCGCGGAGATCTACCGCCGCTCGTTCGCGACGATCCGCGCCGAGGCGGACCTCGCCGGGCTCGACGCCGTGCTCGAGCGCGTGGCGGTGCGGATGATCCACGCCTGCGGGATGGTCGACCTCGTCGCCGACGTCGCGTTCTCCGCCGGCTTCGGCGCGGCCGCCGAGCGCGCGCTGCGCGCCGGCGCGCCGATCCTCTGCGACACGGCGATGGTCGCGGCCGGCGTGACGCGCTCGCGGCTGCCGGCCGCCAACGACGTGATCTGCACGCTCGGCGAGCCGGGGATCGCCGACCTCGCCCGCTCGCTGGGCACGACGCGCAGCGCGGCCGCGCTCGAGCACTGGCGCTCCCGGCTCGAGGACGCGCTCGTCGTCGTCGGCAACGCGCCGACCGCGCTGTTCCGGCTGCTCGAGCTCGTGCAGGACGATGAGGTCCTCCCGCCCGCGGCGGTGATCGGCGTGCCCGTCGGGTTCGTCGGCGCGGCCGAGTCCAAGGAGGCGCTCGCGGCGAACGTCCTCGGCTTGGAGTACCTCGTCGTGCACGGCCGCCGCGGCGGCAGCGCGATCGCGGCGGCCGCAGTCAACGCGCTCGCGCAGGTGGCGGAATGACCGCGGCGTGCGCGGGGCGGCTGTACGGCGTCGGGGTCGGTCCCGGCGACCCGGAGCTCGTGACGGTCAAGGCACAGCGGGTCATCGCCGCCTGTGACGTCGTCGCCTATCCGGAGAAGCGCGCGGGCAGCTCGATCGCGCGCCGCGCGGCGGCGCCCTGGATCGCCGATCGGTGCGAGGAGCTCGCGCTCGTCTACCCCGTGACGACGGGTGAGACGGATCATCCGGACGGCTACGAGGGCGCGCTGCTGGACTTCTACGACGGCAGCGCGGCGCGGGTCGCGGCGCTGCTGGACACGGGGCGCGACGTCGCCGTGCTGTGCGAGGGCGATCCGTTCTTCTACGGCTCGTACATGTACCTCCACGAACGTCTGGCGGGACGCTACGCGACCGAGGTCGTGCCCGGCGTGACGGCGTTCAGCGCCGCCGCAGCGGCGGCCGGGACGCCGCTCGCCAAGCGCGACGACGTGCTCGTCGTCGCGCCGGGGACGCTGCCGCCGGACGTGCTCGCCGCGCATCTGCGCGATGCGGACGCCGCTGTCGTCATGAAGCTCGGGCGGCGCTTCGACAGCGTGCGCGCGGCGATCGGCCTCGCGGCGGCGGACGGGCGCGGCGTCTACGTCGAGCGCGCGTCGTGCCACGGCGAGCGCGTCGCCGCGCTCGACGCCGTGGACGGCGACGTGCCGTACATGTCGCTCGTGCTCGTGCCGACGGCCCGCAGCGCGCCGGCGCCGGCCGCTCCCCGCGCCCCAGCCCGGACGGGAACGCTCGCCGTCGTCGGACTCGGCCCCGCCGGCCCGGACTGGCTGACGCCCGAGGCCAGCGCCGCGCTCGCGGCGGCCGACGAGCTCGTCGGCTACGGCCCCTACCTCGACCGCGTCCCGCAGCGCGCCGGCCAGCGCCGCCACCCCAGCGACAACCGCGTCGAGCTCGACCGCGCCCGCCACGCCCTGCAGCTCGCGGCCGCTGGCTCGTCGGTCGCCGTCGTCTCCTCCGGCGACCCCGGGATCTTCGCGATGGCGACGGCGGTGCTCGAGGCCGTCGAGTCGACCAACGGCGCGTTCGGCGACGTGCAGCTGCGCGTCGTCCCCGGACTGTCGGCGATGCACGCCGCCGCAGCGCGCGTGGGCGCGCCGCTGGGCCACGACTTCGCGGTGATCTCGCTGTCCGATCAGCGCAAGCCGTGGGAGGTCATCGAGCGGCGACTGGAAGCGGCGGGCGCGGCTGACCTCGCGCTCGCGCTGTACAACCCGGCGTCGCGAACGCGTCGCGAGCAGCTCGAGCGCGCCCGCGAGGTGCTGCTGCGCCACCGCTCGCGCGACTGCCCGGTCGTGGTGGCGCGCGACGTCGGCGGCGGCGGGGAGTCGGTCACCGTCTCCACGCTGAGCGGCTTCGACGCCGAGCGCGTCGACATGCGCACGCTGCTCGTCGTCGGCTCCTCCACGACGCGGCTCATCGGCCGGCCCGACGGCAGCACGCTCGTCTACACGCCGCGCAGCTACCCGTCGTGAACGTGCTCGCCGAGCCAGGCGAGCGCCTCCTGCACGCTGCACACCGTCTGCGCGGCCGGCCGCGACGGTCGTGCCACGACGATCACGGGCAGCCCGCGCGCGCGGGCTGCCGCGAGCTTGGCCTGCGTCATCTCGCCGCCGGAGTCCTTCGTGACGAGCACGTCGAGCGCGTGCTCGTCGATCAGCCCCAGCTCGCCCTCGAGCGTGAACGGGCCGCGATCGAGGACGATGGCGTGGTCGGGCGGCAGCGCCTCCGGATCGGGCGCGTCGACGCAGCGGATCAAGAAGAACGCGCCGCCCACGCCGGCGAAGGCGGCGAGCCCCTGGCGGCCTGTCGTGAGGAACACGCGGCGCCCGGCGGCGGGCAGCAGCGCGGCGGCCTGCTCGAGCGAGCCGGCCTCGCGCCAGTCGATCTGCGGGTCGCGATCGAACGGCGGCCGCTCGAGGCGCAGCAGCCTCGTGCCGGCGGCGGCGCACGCCTCCTGGGCCGACGAGGACATGCGCTCCGCGAAGGGGTGCGTGGCGTCGACGACCGCGTCGACGCGCTCGGCCGCGATGTACCCGGCCAGCCCGGCGGGCCCGCCGAACCCGCCCACGCGCACCTCGCCCGCCGGCAGGCGCGGATCGGCGACGCGTCCGGCGAGCGTCGAGACGACCCGCACGCCGGCTTGCTCGTGCAGCGCCGCTGCGAGCGCGCGCGCCTCGCCGGTCCCGCCGAGCACGAGCACCGTCGCCATCGCGTCAGGCCCTCGTTGCGATGAGGCGCATGCTGCTCATCGGGATCGGTGCCGGAGATCCGGAGTACGTCACGCAGCAGGCGATCCGCGCCCTCAACGAGGCCGAGGTGTTCTTCGTCATGGAGAAGGAAGCCGCCAAGGACCTCGTCGAGCTGCGCCTCGAGGTGTGCGAGCGCTTCATAGAAGACCAGTCCTACCGGATCGTCACGGTCCGCGATCCCGAGCGCGACCGTGCCGCCGGGGCGTATGCCGCTGCCGTAGACGAATGGCGCCGCGCGCGAGCGGCGATCTGGGAGCGCCTGATCGCCGACGAGCTTGAAGAGGACGGGGTCGGCGCGATCCTCGTCTGGGGCGACCCGTCGCTGTACGACTCGACGCTGTCGATCATGGACTCGATCCGCGCGGCGGGGCGCGTCGCGTTCACGGTCG
>DATMJM010000113.1:0-5127 GCA_035553935.1 Solirubrobacteraceae bacterium | reverse complement strand
TCATCAAGCCGTGGGAGTGCAAGGTGTTCGGGTCGGGCTGCACGCCCGAGCGGCCGATCGGCACGTGCATGGTCTCCAGCGAGGGCGCCTGCGCGGCGTACTACAACTACGGGCGCTTCGCCCGCGAACGCGAGGTCGTCTGATGCCATCCGAGGTCTCAGAGCGCGAGCAGAAGGTGCTCAACATCATCGAGACCGCGCGCGCGAAGAAGCAGAAGTTCCGCGACGCGCAGATCACGATGGCCCACGGCGCCGGCGGCAAGGCGACGCAGAGCCTCATCGAGGGCCTGCTCGTGCCGGCCTTCGCCAACGAGACGCTGGAGGCGCTGGCCGATGCCGGCACGGTCTCCGTGCTGGGCGGCAAGGTCGCGATGACGACGGATTCCTTCGTCGTCAACCCGATCACGTTCCCGGGCGGGACGATCGGCGAGCTCTCCGTCAACGGCACCGTCAACGACCTCGCCATGGCAGGGGCGAGGCCGCTGGCGCTGACGCTGTCGCTGATCCTCGAGGAGGGCCTGCCCGCCGACGTCCTCAAGCAGCAGGTCGCGGCGATCGCCGTCGCCACCGAGGCCGCCGGCGTCGCGATCGTCGCCGGCGACACGAAGGTCGTCGAGCGCGGCGCCTGCGATCAGATGTACATCTGCACCACCGGCATCGGCGTGCTCGACGACCGCGCGGCGCTGTCGCCGTCGGCGCTGCAGCCGGGCGACAAGATCATCGTCTCGGGCCGCATCGGCGAGCACGGCACGGCGATCATGCTCGCCCGCGGGGAGTTCGAGCTCGACGCCGACATCACGTCGGACACGATGTCGCTCTGGCCGATGACCGACGCCCTGCTCGAGCGGGCCGGTCCGTCGCTGCGCTGCCTGCGCGACGCCACCCGCGGCGGCGTCGCCTCGGTGCTCAACGAGCTCGCGCGCGCGTCGCGCGTCGCGATGATCATCAACGAGGCTGCGGTGCCGGTCGATCCCTCGGTCGCGGGCGCCGCCGAGATCCTCGGGATCGATGCGATGTACGTCGCCAACGAGGGCAAGCTCGTCGCGATCGTCGCCCCCGAGGCGGCCGACGAGGCGCTGGCGGCGATCCAGTCCGTGCCGGGCGGCGAGGACGCCGCCATCATCGGGGAGTGCAAGACCGAGCCCGAAGGCATGGTCTTGATGGCCACCGCCTTCGGAGGCAAGCGGGTCATGGATCAGCTCGTCGGAGACCCGCTGCCGCGCATCTGCTGATGGTCGCAGCGGGGGCCAGGCCGTGAAGCAGGGCGCCGCCGCCGTCCCCGAGGCCGCGCGCGTCGACGCCCTGCTGCGCGAGCGCAGCGAGGCCAACGGGCAGTTCTTCACCGCGCAGGCCGAGCGCCTCGCGCGCCTGTGTCACCGGATGGCCGAGCGCTTCGCGCGCGAAGGCCGGCTCGTCGCCTTCGGCTCGACGCCAGCGGACCGCTCGGACGCGCGCCACGTCGCGGTTGAGTTCGTCCACCCGGTGATCGTCGGCAAGCGCGCGCTGCCCGCGCTCGGCATCGCGGGCGAAGGCGGCCGCGTCGCGGCGCTGGTCGCGCTGGAGGCCGAAGGCGAGGACATCGCGATGGGTTTCGGCGACAGCCCCGACACGTTCGCGGCGCTCGCGGCGGCGCGCCAACGCGGTTGCCTGACCGTGGCGTTCGCGCCCGGGTCGGGCGCGGAATGGGAGTTCGACCTGTCGGCGGTGCCGGATCCGTTCATCCGCCAGGAGATCGTCGAGACGCTCTACCACCTGCTGTGGGAGCTCGTCCACATCTTCCTCGACCATCGCGGCCTGCTCGAGGGCCGCGCGGCCAAGCCCGTCCACGACCCGGGCGCGTCGAGCTTCCTGTACCCCTTCCTGACCCAGCAGGAGACCAACCTCGACGACGTCCTCGACGACGTGCGCAAGTCGATGCTGCTCAAGGCCGACGAGGTGATCGCGCTGCGGGCGCAATCGCTGAGCGACGGCTGCGACACGCTGGTGGCCGCGGCGCGCGTCCTGCGCGAGCGCCTCGACGCGGGCGGGCGGCTCATCGCGCTCGGCAACGGCGGCTCGGCGACCGACGCGATGGACGTCGTCGCCGACTTCCACACGCCGTTGTTCGGCGGCCCGCCGCGGCGCGCGCTCGACCTCACCGAGGACACCGGCATCATCACGGCCGTCGCCAACGACATCGGCACCGAGGAGATCTTCCAGCGCCAGGTCATCGCCTACGGGCGCGAGGACGACGTGCTGCTCGCGCTGTCGACGAGCGGCAACTCGCTGAGCATCCTCGAGGCGCTCAAGGAGGCGCGCAAGCGCAAGCTCGTCACGATCGCCTGTGTCGGCTACGACGGCGGGAACGTCGCGGCGCAGGGGCTCGCCGACCACATCATCGTCTCGCGCTCGCAGAACATCCCTCGCATCCAGGAGGCGCAGGCGAGCGTCTACCACGTGCTGCGCGAGCTCGTGGAGCTCGTCGGCCCGCAGACGCCCTCGCCGTGACAGCACGCTCGGAGGGCGCGGCGCGGCGCGTGCGCGCCCGCGTCGACGGCACCGTCCAGGGGGTCGGCTACCGGCCGTTCGTGTACCGCCTGGCGGGCGAGCTCGGCATCGCGGGCTGGGTGCTCAACGACGAGCGCGGCGTCCTCGTCGAGGCGGAGGGGCCGCCGCAGGCGGTCCAGCTCTTCCTCGCGCGCCTGCGCGCCGACGCGCCGCCGCTGGCCGAGGTCCGCGGCGTCGAGGCGCAGGACGTGCCCGCGCTCGGCGAGGCCGGGTTCGAGATCGTCACCAGCGTGCGCGGCGGCGCCGCGAGCGCGCCGGTCACGGCGGACTCCGCGACCTGCGCGGACTGCCTCGCCGAGCTCGGCGATCCCGCCGACCGCCGCCACCGCTACCCCTTCCTGAACTGCACGAACTGCGGCCCGCGGTACACGATCGTCACGGGCATCCCGTACGACCGGCCGCTGACGACGATGGCCGGCTTTCAGATGTGCGACGCCTGCCGGGCGGAGTACGAGGATCCGCTGGACCGCCGCTTCCACGCGCAGCCCAACGCCTGCCCCGCCTGTGGCCCGCAGGCGCGCCTGCTCGAGCGCGACGGGACGCCGGTCGCGGACGCGCAGGACGCCGTGCGAGCGGCCGCTGGAGACCTGCTCGCGGGCAGGATCCTGGCCGTCAAGGGCCTGGGCGGCTACCACCTCGCCTGCCGCGCCGACAGCGAGGACGCCGTCTCCGCGCTGCGCTCGCGCAAGCGCCGCGAGGACCGTCCGTTCGCGCTGCTCGTCGCCGACGCGGCGACGGCGCGCCGGCTCGTCGAGCTCGACCCCGCCGAGGAGGCGCTGCTGACATCGCGCGAGCGGCCGATCGTGCTCGCGCGGCGGCTGCCCGATGCCGCCGTCGCCCCCTCCGTCGCGCCGCGCGCACCGGACCTCGGCCTCATGCTGCCGTACACACCGCTGCACCGCCTGCTGGCGGACGACACCGCCGTGCCGCTGGTCATGACGAGCGGCAACACGTCCGACGAGCCGATCGCGTTCTGCGACGAGGATGCGCTCGGGCGCCTGGCGGCGATCGCCGACCGCTTCCTCGTGCACGACCGTCCGATCGCCACGCGGACCGACGACTCGGTCGTGCGCGTCGTGCGCGAGCGCCCGCTCATGCTGCGCCGCTCGCGCGGCTACGTCCCGGCCGCACTGGACCTGCCGGTGCCGGCGACGCTGCACCTGCTCGGCGTCGGCGCCGAGCAGAAGAACGCGTTCTGCGTCGCCAAGGGCGCTCGCGCGTGGCCCAGCCACCACATCGGCGACATCAAGAACTACGAGACGCTGCAGTCGCTCGAGCACGGCGTCGCGCACTTCGAGGCGCTCTTCGAGGTGACGCCCGAGCTCGTCGTGCACGACCTGCATCCGGACTACCTCTCCACGCGCTACGCGCTGGAGCGCGAGGGCGCGCAGCTGCTCGCGGTCCAGCATCATCACGCGCACCTCGCGGCGACGCTCGCCGAGCACGGCGAGACCGGGCCGGGCGTCGGCGCGATCTTCGACGGGACCGGCTACGGAACGGACGGCACCGTCTGGGGCGGCGAGCTGCTCGCCGGCGGTCTCGACGGCTTCGAGCGCTGCGGCTCGATCCGGCCGATCCGGATGCCCGGCGGCGAGCGCGCGATCGCCGAGCCGTGGAGGATGGCGGCGGCCTGGCTGACCGAGCTCGGGCTCGCGCTGCCGCCTGCCTTCGAGCAGATCGCTCAGCACCGCTGGAACATGGTCGCGCGGATGTCGGTCAACGGGACGGGGTCGCCGTGGACGTCGAGCGCCGGGCGGCTGTTCGATGCCGTCGCGGCGATGTGCGGCGTGCGCCTGGAGGTCAGCTACGAGGGCCAGGCGGCGATCGAGCTCGAGGCGCTCGCCGATCGCGCCGCGATCGATCCCTACCCGCTCGACGTCGAGCACGGCGCCACCGCGCTGACTCTGGACCCGCGCCGGGCGATCGGGGCCGCGCTCGACGACGTCGCGGCCGGTGTGCCGGTGGGCGCGATCTCGGCGCGCTTCCATGCCGGCCTGGCGCGTGCCACCATCGAGGCGCTCGTCCTGGTCGCGGGCCGGCGCGAGCTCGATCTCGCCGTGCTGTCGGGCGGGGTCTTCCAGAACCGCCTGCTGCTCGAGCTGACGGCCGCGGGCCTCGAGCAGGCGGGGCTGCGCGTGCTCGTCCCGGAGAGGCTGCCGCCCAACGACGGGCAGATCGCGTTCGGGCAGGTCGCCGTCGGCGCCGCGCGGCTCGCCAGGCCTCAGTCCTCGGGCGGGGGGTGACGCAGCGAGCCGACGATGCCCGTCGCGAACATGCCCAGCACGAGCAGTGCGATGGGCGTCAGCGCGGTGAATCCGGAGGTGACGACGACGTAGATCGTCAGCGCGGCGAGGATCCCGATGAACAGGAGCGCCGCACCGAGGATCACGGTGCGCGCGGTCATCAGTAGACGGGGTACTTGGGCGGGACCGTGTAGTCCTTCTTGCGGCTGGCGAACAGCTTGATCGCGGCGAGGCCGAACACGAAGCCCCCGATGTGCGCGAAGTACGCGACGCCGCCACCGGCTCCCGTCGGGTTGGCGATGTCGGCATAGCCGTAGAACACCTGGATCAGGAACCAC
>DATMJM010000112.1:0-4862 GCA_035553935.1 Solirubrobacteraceae bacterium | reverse complement strand
CATCTACTACAAGTACGAGGGCGTCTCGCCCGCCGGCTCGCACAAGCCCAACACGGCCGTGCCGCAGGCCTACGCCAACGCGCAGGCGGGCGTGAGGAAGCTCACGACGGAGACCGGCGCCGGGCAGTGGGGCTCGTCGTTGGCGTTCGCCTGCTCGCTGTTCGGCCTCGAGTGCGAGGTCTTCATGGTCGGCTCGAGCTATGACCAGAAGCCCTACCGGCGCTCGATGATGCAGACGTGGGGTGCGAGGGTGCACCGCTCTCCGACGGACCTGACGCAGTCCGGCCGCGCGAACGCGGGCTCACCCACCGGCTCGCTCGGGATCGCGATCTCGGAGGCCGTCGAGGTCGCCGCGCAGAACGAGGACTGCAACTACGCGCTCGGGTCGGTGCTCAACCACGTCCTGCTGCACCAGACGATCATCGGCCAGGAGACGATCGCCCAGATGGAGTTGGCGGGCGAGGAGCCCGACGTCGTGATCGGCTGCGTCGGCGGCGGCTCGAACTTCGCCGGGCTGACGTTCCCGTGGCTGCGGCGCAAGATGCGCAGCGGCCACGGCCCGAACTTCCTGGCGGTCGAGCCGGCCGCGTGCCCGACGCTCACCAAGGGCGTGTACGCGTACGACTTCGGCGACACCGCCGGCCTGACGCCGCTCATGCCGATGTACACGCTCGGCCACGGCTTCGTGCCGCCGCCGGTGCACGCCGGCGGCCTGCGCTACCACGGCGACGCGCCGATGGTCTGCGCGCTGCTGAAGGCCGGGCTGATCGGCGCGTGCGCCTACCGCCAGAACGAGACGTTCGCCGCGGCGCTGCAGTTCGCGCGCTCGGAGGGGATCATCCCGGCGCCCGAGCCCGCCCACGCGATCCGGGCTGTGATCGACGAGGCCCTGTCTGCGAAGGAGGCGGGTGAGGAGCGCGTGATCCTGTTCGGCCTGTGCGGCCATGGCCACTTCGACCTCGCGGCCTACGACGCGTACCTCGCCGGCACGCTCGAGGACCCGGAGTTCTCGCAGGAGGATCTCGACGCGGCGCTGGCCGCACTGCCGGAGGGCACGCCGTCGGTGGCGTGACCTCCGGCCAGGCTACGACCTATGCGGCGCGCCGGGCCGGTGCTGCATCCCAGCGCGGTGAGGGCTCCTTGCCCCAGTTCGCATCGCGCGCATAGCGCATGAGCGAGGGGAAGTAGTCCTCGAGCGGGGGCGGCATCGCGCCCAGTAGCTCGTGCGCGCGACGGGCGTCGAACGTGCAGCGCACGCGGAAGTACGGCAGCAGCGCACCCGCGCGCTGCTCGGCGCGGGCGTCCTCGCCGGGCCGCACGAACTGCGGCGGCTCGGCATCGAAGGCCTCTGCGGCCATCGTCGCCAGGCGCGCGTTCGTGGGCGCCGCGTCGCCGGAGACGATGTGGAACGCGCCGCCGCGGACGGGCCCGCGCAGCAGCTCCAGCAACGCGTCGGCGACGACGTCGACGGGCACGATGTCCAGGCAGGCGCCGGGATCGGCGGGCACCGTCGGGAAGAGGCCGCGCGCGAACGCCTGCAGCGGCCAGTAGATGACGTTGAAGGCCTGTGTCCAGCCGGTCTTGCTGTCGCCGACGATGACGCTCGGGCGCACGATCGCGGCGGGCAGGCCGCTGTCGCGGACGACCTCCTCCGCCTCGAGCTTCGTGCGCTCGTAGGTGTTGCGAAAGCCTTGGCCGACATCGCCGTCGTGCTCGCTGACGAGGCCGATCCGATCGCCCGCCACGTATGCCGTCGAGACGTGGATGAAGCGCTCCAGACCGCCGCGCTCCTGCGCTTCGAGGGCGAGCTTGACGACCTCGCGCGTGCCCTCGACGTTGATCCGCCGGGCCTCCTCCAGCGGCAGCGTGAAGCTGATCGACGCGGCGCAGTGCATGACCGCGGAGACGGTCTCGGCGATCTCCCGCCGTACGTCGGCCGCAAGTCCCAGCCCCGGCGCCTCGAGGTCGGCGGCGACCCCGCGGACGCGGCCGGGCCGCGGTCGCGCGCCCGGCTCGACGAGCGTCCTGAGGACCTCGTCGACGCGCTCCTGTGCGGCGGCGGCGTCCGCCGCGCGCACCAGGCAGACGACTTCGTCGTCGGTCTGCTCGAGCACGCGCACGAGCGCCTCCATGCCGAGAAAGCCGGTTGCGCCCGTGAGCAGCACGGTGCGCCGCGCGGTCATACGGCCTCCAGGCACAGCGTCGCGTTGTGGCCGCCGAAGCCGAACGAGTTCGACAGCGCGACCGGCGGGCGGCCGTTGGCCATCTCGAGCGGGCGCGCCGAGCCGGGGACGTAGTCGAGGTCGAGGTCTTCGTCGGCCTCCTCCCAGTTGATCGTCGGCGGCGCCACGCGGTCGCGCAGGGCGAGCACCGTGGCGACCGCCTCGACGGCGCCCGCGGCACCGAGCAGATGGCCGATCGCCGACTTCGTCGACGACACCGGGATCTTGTCGGCCCGCGCGCCGAAGACGGTCTTCAGCGCGAGCGTCTCGGCGCGGTCGTTGAGCTGCGTGGAGGTGCCGTGCGCGTTGACGTAGTCGACCTTCTCCGGATCGATGCCGGCATCGCGCAGCGCGACCTGCATCGCCCGCGCGCCCCCGCGGCCCTCCGAATGCGGCGCGGTGATGTGGTGCGCGTCGCCGGTCGAGCCGTAGCCGCGCAGCGTCCCGAGGATCCGCGCGCCGCGCGCGCGGGCGGCGTCGCCGGCCTCGAGCACGAGCACGCCGGAGCCCTCGCCCATGACGAAGCCGTCACGCCGCGCGTCGAACGGCCGCGAGACGCCGCTCGGCGAGATCGCGCCCATCTTCTCGAAGCACGCGCGCGACAGCGGCGTCAGCGGCGCCTCCGCCGCACCGGTGACGACCGCCTCGGCCTCGCCGTGCTGGATCATCCGCAGCGCGGTGCCGATCGCATGGCTGCCGGCGGCGCACGCCGAGACGACGCTGAAGACCGGCCCGCGCAGCCCGTGCGCGAGCGACAGCGCGGCCGACGCGGCGTTACCCATCATGAGCGGCACGGCGAGCGGCGACACGGAGCCCGCACCCTCGTCGCGCAACTGATCGTGGTTGTTCTCGATGGTCTCGATGCCACCGATGCCGGTGCCCAGGATGCAGCCGACGAGCTCGCCGTCGTACGGCAGCCCGTCGTCCCAGCCGGCGTCGGCGAGTGCCTCGGTGCCGGCCGCGATCGCCAGCTGCGTCGAGCGGTCGGCGCGCCGCGCTTGCTTGGCCGACATGTGGTCCGTCGGCTCGAACTGTGCGCACGCGGCCTCGCCGTCGCGGATCCCGGAATTGCCGGCCGTCCAGCGCTCGTGCAGCGTCCGGGCGCCGTCACCGAGCGGCGTGACGGCTCCGATTCCTGTGATGACGACGTCGCGCAAGGTCACCCCTGGACGCGCTCGACGACGAGGTCGACGACGTCGCCGACCGTCTTGATCTGCTTGAAGTCCGCGCCATCGAGATCGATGCCGTACTTCTCCTCGATGACCTGCGTCAGCTCGACGAGGTCCAGCGAGTCGACGTCGATGTCCTCGAGCGTGGCATCGCGCGATACGACGTCGGGATCGGCGCCGAACGAGACGAGGTTCTCGACGACGGTTGACTCGATGTCCTGCGGTGTGGTGGTCGTAGCCATGTGAGGGAGTCCTTTCGGTGATCGATTGCGAAGTCCGCCGGCTCGGATGAGCGGCATATCGCCACACCTGCAGCCTTGCGGCCCGCCGCCGCCAGTCCAAGCGGTTCCCCCCACGGGTGGGAGCCCGTCCCCCCGACCGGGGGGTCGCGGCTGGGCTTGTGCAGCGGGGCGGCCGGGTAGTGATGGACGCGGTGTCCAGTCAGCTCCCGACTTTCCTGGACGGGCGTCGATATGACGAGCCCGGCGGCGCGGGAAACGTGCTCGTGATGAGCAGCCGCCGCCGCCCGCGCAGGACACCGCCCGCCGTGATGGCGGTCGCCGCGCGGTTCGGCCGCGACGTCGAGCTGTGCCTGGCGCAGATCGCGAAGATCGTCGCCGGCGCGCGTGAGCGCGGCGCCTCGCTCGTGGTCCTGCCGGAGTCGGCGCTCGGCGGATACCTGTACGAGCCGCACGTCGTGGGCGCTCCGGCGCCGTGCTCCCCGCCGCCGCCCCTGCGCCGCGACGGCGAGGAGATCGCGCGCCTGACGCGGCTCGCCGGCGACGTGGTGGTCTGCGCCGGCTACACGGAGGACGCGCCCGGCGGACCGTACTCGAGCGCCGTGTGCGTCAGCGGCGACGGCGTCCTCGGACACCACCGCAAGGTCCACCTGCCGGCCGCCGAGCGGGGGGCCTTCGGCGCCGGCTCCCGATTCGCCGCCTTCGACACGCCGATCGGCCGGATCGGGATGCTCCTTTGCTACGACAAGACCTTCCCCGAGGCGGCGCGCCAGCTTGCGCTCGACGGCGCCGGGCTCATCGCGTCGCTGTCGGCCTGGCCCGTGTGCCGCGTCGATCCGGCCACGTGGACGCGGCGCGACCTGCAGGTGCGCCACTTCAACCTGCTCGACCGGGCGCGCGCGCTCGAGAACCAGGTCGTCTGGGTGTCGGCCAACCAGGTCGGCCGCTTCGGGCGGCTGCGCTTCGCCGGCCATGCGAAGGTCGTCGATCCCCGCGGGCGCGTGCTCGCCAGGACCGGCCTGCGGGCGGGCACAGCGCTCGCGCGCGTCGACGCGCCGGGCATCGTCGCCGCCGCCCGCGGGCGCCTGTCGTACCTCGACGACCGGCGACCGCTGGCGTACGCGGTGGGGGCGTAGCCGCGGATGTGCGGGATAGCGGCTGTCTACGGCCCGCATGGGGCGGGCGAGACCGAGCGCATGCTCGACCGCCTCGAGCATCGCGGTCCCGACGAC
>DATMJM010000111.1:0-2257 GCA_035553935.1 Solirubrobacteraceae bacterium | reverse complement strand
ACGGGCCCGACGAGCTGCTCGGCGGGGGGCTGAACCCGTTCCACAACATCGTGCACCTCGGCGCGGGCCTGTTCCTCATCATCATGGGCCTCCAGAAGAACCCGGCGGCTGCGGAGGGCGCGGCGATGGGCGCCGGCCTGTTCCTCATCGTCGCGTTCGTCATCGGGATCACCGGCTCCGACAACCTCACGATCCTGTCGACGAACGGCATCGGTGACTTCAACAACTTCAACCACCTCGTCGTCGGGACGACGCTGCTCGTGATAGGGCTGCTGTCCAGCGGCGCGACGAGCGCGAAGATGAAGAAGCGGGGCTTGGCGTAGCGCCGCGCAGCCGGTGCTGTCGACGGGTGGGCCGCCGTGGCCCGCCCGTCGTCATTCAACGGCCGCGATCGCTGCGAGCACGTCGCGCGCCGGGCGCCGCGCTCGAGGGCGCGGACCTTCGCCTGCAGCGCCCCGGCGCCGAGCGGGTTGGCGGGGCAGCCGAGCGGCGCGATGATGTGCGCGGCGGGCCGGCCATCGAATGCGAGCAGCGCCTCGTCGGGTTCGAACGCGGCGTCCGTGCGCACCTCGATCCGCGCAGCGAGCGAGGCAGCCGCCTCGTCGATCGCCTCAAACGTCGCGACGGAGGGGGCGCCGTGCAGCAGCGCGTAGCCGTCAGGTACGGGATCGAGAACTTCGCCTCCAGCCCGTCGCGGACGGCGTCCAGCGCGGCCGCCTGGCGTGAGACGGGATGGACGGTGACGGCGATCGCCGTGCCGCGCGGCGGCGCATCGCCCGCAGCGAGGGCCGCGTCGATCGCGCCGTGTGTCTGCAGGCAGCACGGATAGGCCTTGACCCAGTTCTCGCCGATCGCGCCGCGCGCGCCGAGCAGCGCGTCCGGATCGGCGGCACCGGCAGCGACCCCGAAGGCCTGCGCGAACCCGGCGCGCCTCCCGGCGACGGCGTCCGCATCGGCCCGCGCACCGGCTTGCGCGAGCCGCGCGGCGTGCACGCCGGCGGCGGCCGCCAGCCCGACCTGCAGCGCCTTGCCGTCGGAGCCGAACGCCGCACGCAGGCCGCCGGCGCGCAGCAGCGCGAGCGCGAGCGCGGTGGCGCTGCGCTCGCGGCCGAGGCCGAGCAGGCGTGCGGCGGCGACCGCCGCGCCTGCGCTGCCGCAGACCGCTGTCGGGTGCCAGCCGCCGGCGTAGAGCGCCGGATGGCACGCGCGGGCGAACGCCCCCATCGCCTCGAAGCCGGCCGCGTAAGCGTCGAGCACGGCGCCGACGCCGGCGCCGAGTTCGGCCCCGAGCACGAGCGCGGCGGGTGCCGTCGCCGCGCTGAGGTGCGCGAGGCCCGGCGCGTACGTGTCGTCGAAGTCCAGCACGTGACCTGCCGCGCCAACCGCCGCGACGCGCTCGAGCAGCCCGTCGCCGGCGGCGCGCGCCGCCAGCGCGGCGGGCTCGCGCGCGCCACGCGCTGCGCAGGCCAGCCAGTCCAGCAGCGACGGCATGTAACGCTCGTCCACGGCTCACTCCAGGGCAGCCGCCACCGCCGCCGACAGCGCGCGGTGCAGCGCGACGTTCGCCGCGCGGTCGCTCGCGACGCGCAGGATCGTCGTGGCGCCGCCGGCCATGGCGTCGGCCAGCGCCACGCGCAGACCCGCGAGATCCTCGACCTCGGAAAACGCGCAGCCGTAGAGCGCGGCGGCGTGGGCGAAGTCCAGGCCGTGCGGCGTCGCGACGTGCTCCTCGAAGATGTCGCGCGCATCGGCGATCGGCAGGAACTCGAAGATCCCGCCGCCGTCGTTGTCGAGCAGCACGATCGTCAGCGAGAGCCCGAGCCGGCTCGCCGCCAGCAGCCCGCCGACGTCGTGCGCGAGGGCGACGTCGCCGATCAGCAGCACGACCGGCCCCTGCGCGACGGCGACGCTGCCGAACGCGCTCGACACCGTCCCGTCGATTCCGTTCGCGCCGCGGTTGCAGAGCACGCGCGGTCCGTCGTCGCGCACGGGCGCGCAGGACTCGACGTCGCGCACCGGCATCGAGGAGGCGACGAACAGCGTCGCGGCGGCGGGCAGCTCGGCCGCGAGCACGCGCGCGACGAGCGGTTCGCTCAGCACGTCGTCCCCGAGCACCGCCTCGATTGCGCCGCGCGCCGCAGCGTCGGCTTCGCGCCAGCCGCGCAGCCACTCCGGGTCGGCGCTCGGCGTGCGCTCGGCCGCCGCTGCGAGCGTCTTGCCGGCGCCCGCGGCGAGCACGATCTCCAGCGACGAGCCC
>DATMJM010000110.1:0-9810 GCA_035553935.1 Solirubrobacteraceae bacterium | reverse complement strand
GCTACCTGCTGACGCGGCGCCTGGAGCGCGCGGCGGCGCTGCTGCGCACGACCGACCGCTCCGTGGCCGACGTCTGCTTCTCGGTCGGGCTGACGAGCGTCGGCTCGTTCACGTCGAGCTTCACGCGCACCTACGGCCTGTCGCCGACGGCATACCGCGCGCGGTTTCCCCCGGCGCGGGCGCACGCCGTCGTGCCGGGCTGCGTCGTGCGCGCCTACGGGCGCCCGCAACGCAGCACGTTTCGAGAAGACAGCCGCCCGGCGCCGGACTAGCGTCCTGCTCATCAAGCCGCGACCCCCGATCAGGAGGAACCGATGATGAGGATCTCGACAGCGCAGGTGTGGGTGCACGACCAGGACGAGGCGCTGGCCTTCTACACCGAGAAGCTCGGCATGGAGGTGCGCGCGGACGTGACGCTCCCCGAGATGGGGAACTTCCGCTGGCTCACCGTCGGCCCTCCCGGCCAGGAAGACGTCTCGATCGTCCTCATGGCGATTCCCGGCGAGCCCGTGCTCAACCCCGAGACCGCCGGGGAGATCCGCAACCTCATGGCCAAGGGGTTCGCCGGCACGGTCTTTCTGACGACAGACGACTGCCGCGCGAGCTACGAGCAGCTGCGCGCGCGCGGCGTCGAGTTCACAGAGGAGCCCGAGGAGCGCCCGTACGGGATCGACGCGGGCTTCCGCGACCCGTCGGGCAACAGCTTCCGGCTCACGCAGGTCAGGCAGATGGCGCCCGCCTGAGCCAGGCGAGCCGGGCGTGCCGGCGCGGGGGCGAGCTTGCGACCGCCGCGACCTACAGTGAGCGGATGACCGCGACGGCCGACCTCGAGACCCGCGCCGGCGAGCTGCTGCACGAGCTCGCCGGCCCGGACGCGACGTTCCGCGAGCACCAGCTCGAGGCGATCGCCGCCCTCGTCGAGGAGCGCGCGCGCGTGCTGTGCGTACAACGCACAGGCTGGGGCAAGTCGGCGGTCTACTTCATCGCGACGGCGCTGCTGCGAGCGCGCGCCGCGGGCCCGACGCTGATCGTCTCGCCGCTGCTGGCGCTGATGCGCAACCAGATCGCCGCCGCGCAGCGGCTCGGCATCCGCGCGCACACGGTCAACTCGACCAACCGCGACGCCTGGAACGAGATCTCGTCCCTGCTCGACGCCGACGCCGTGGACCTGCTGCTGATCAGCCCCGAGCGGCTCAACAACCCGCAGTTCCGCGCCCAGATGCTGCCGGCCTTCGCGCAGCGGGTCGGCCTGCTCGTCGTCGACGAGGCGCACTGCATCTCCGACTGGGGCCATGACTTCCGGCCCGACTACCGGCGCATCGCGGACATGCTCGAGCGGCTGCCCGAGGGGGTCGGCGTGCTGTGCACGACGGCGACCGCCAACGACCGCGTCGTCGCCGACGTCGAGGAGCAGCTGCGCACCGGCCACAGCGCGGCGCCGCTCGTCGCCTACCGCGGCCCGCTCGGCCGCTCGAGCCTGCGCTTCGAGGTCGTCGAGCTGCCTGGTCAGGCGGATCGGCTCGCCTGGCTCGCGACGCATCTGAACGACCTGCCGGGCTCGGGAATCGTCTACACGCTCACCAAGCGCGACGCGGAGCAGGTGGCGCGGTGGCTCGCCGACCACGGCGTCGCCGCCGAGCCGTACACCGGGGAGATCGAGACCGAGCGGCGGATCGCCGTCGAGGATCGCCTGCTCGCCAACGACCTGAAGTGCGTCGTCGCGACCAGCGCGCTCGGGATGGGCTACGACAAGCCGGACCTCGGCTTCGTCGTGCACTACCAGGCGCCCGGCTCGGTGATCGCGTACTACCAGCAGGTCGGCCGCGCCGGCCGCGCGATCGAGCGAGCGGAGGTCGTGCTGCTGCGCGGCGTCGAGGACCGCCGCATCCAGGACTTCTTCATCGAGCAGGCCTTCCCGCGACGCGAGCTCGTCGACCGCGTGCTCGAGCACCTCGATGCGGTCGGCTCGGAGGGCGCCTCCCTGCCCGAGCTGACGGCGATCGTCAACCTCGGGCGCGGCCGGATCGACGCGATGCTGAAGGTGCTCGACGTCGAGGGCGCGGTGTCGCGTGACGGCAGCCGCTGGGTGCGCGAGAGCGGCGGCGCCTGGGAGTACGACGCCGAGCGCTACGCGCACATCACCGAGCTGCGCCGGCGCGAGCAGGCGACGATGGCGAGCTTCGGCGCCGATGGGCGCTGCCTCATGCGCGCGCTGCAGGAGGAGCTCGACGATCCCGATCCGCAGGACTGCGGACGCTGCTCGGTGTGCACCGCGCCGCGCTACGACGGCACGCTGGATCCCGCGCTCGTGCGCGAGGCGGTCGACCACCTGCGCGCGCAGCCGCTGAAGCTCGAGTGCAAGAAGATGGCGCCCGACGCCGAGGGGCGGATGCGGAAGATCGCACCCGAGCTCGTCGTCGAGGAGGGACGCGCACTCGCGCGCCTGGGCGACGGCGGCTGGGCCCCCGTCGTGCAGGCCGGACTGCGCGACGGGCGCTTCTCCGGCGAGCTCGCCGACGCCGCCGACCGGCTCGTGCGCGCGTGGAGCCCGCCGGTGGCCTGGATCACGACGGTGCCGTCCGCGCGCCACCCGGGCGTAGTCGAGGACCTCGCGCAGCGGCTGTCGCAGACGCTCGGCATCCGCTATGTGGCGCTGCTCGAGCGGACGGGCGAGCGGCCGCCGCAGCGCGAGATGGCCAACGCGGCGCTGCAGGCCGCCAACGTGCGCGGCGCCTTCCGCGTCATCGGGCAACCGCCACCGCAGCCGGGCCTGCTGCTCGACGACCTGCGCGTGAGCGGCTGGACGCTCGCCATGACCGGCGGGCAGCTGCGCCGGCGCGGAGCGGGACCGATCCACCCGCTCGCGCTGGCGACCGCCTTCTGACTCGCGGCGCCCGCTGAGCTGCCGCGGATCGCGGCGCCCCGGTAGCCGGCAGCGGCGCGTGCCTCAGCCGTCGTGGTCGGCGTACCGCGGGCTCGACCAGGTGGAGACACCCGACGGCCGGCGCAGCAGGCCGGGCAGCGTCGCCCGCAGCGCCGCGGACGCGCTCAGCAGCCAGTACACGAGCGGGTACAGCGGCGCCCACAGCGCGTACAGGCGCACGCGACGGTCGTAGCGCCCGTCGAGCCAGAGCCCGGCGAAGATCTGCGCGACGCACAGCACCGCGATCACCATGCCCCAGAAGTTCGGGATCGGGTCGGTGCCGAAGTCGTAGACCCCGACGGAGTAGGCGGCCAGCCAGATCAAGATGCCGCCGACGAGCACGATCGACCAGAGGCTCGACAGGACGGCCTCGACGTAGACCGGCCACATGCGCGCGCCTGCCACGACGTGAAGATCCGCGCGTGACAGCGCACCCGCGCTGCGGCGCAGGGCGGTGCATACGCCCGAGAACGTCATGATGCGCCCCCAGCTGACCTGGGCGGGCGCAGGATCGACACCGTCGCGGAGAACTCGATCGCCTGCATCTTCGCCAGCGCCATCGCCTTGCCCTCGTTGACCTCCTTGGTGACCAGCCGGATCCGGCCCTGCGAGGCGTACGGCACGAGCAGATCGGAGGTTCGGTCCGACGAGCCGTCGTCGACGACGATGACCTCGAACGCGGGCCAGTCGAGCTCGAGCAGGGACTCGACCGTCTGCACGATGACGCCCTCCTCGTTGTGCGCCGGGACGACCACGCTGACGAGCGGATGGTCGTCGAGGACGTAGAAGTCGCCGCTGTCGCGCTCGCGCCGCCAGGCGTACGTGAGGCTGCCGGCGATCCAGTTCATCGCCGACACCAGCGGATACAGGACGAGGAACGTCATCGCCCAGGCGTAGCCCCCGCTCTGGACGATCGTGTCGACGAGGCCCGTCATGCGACCCGCCGGGGGCGCTCGGGTGCGGCGACCGGCGTGCGCCGGCGGCGGTAGGACTTGATCGCGTTGTCGGCGTCGACGGAGACGAAGACCTGCCCGTGCGCCTCGCTCACGCCCGGCGGAGCGACGATCGGCCGCCCGAGCGAGTCGTGCGAGAAGTCCACGTTCATGACGATCGGCGACGAGCGGCGGTGGCGACGGCGGTAGATCGACCGGTTCCATCTGATCCAGCCGATCCCGATGCAGGTCAGCGCCGCGCCGCAGAGGGCCAGCGCCGCGAGCCGGTCGCCCGCCTGGGGCGGCACGAAGAACCCGAGCTGCCATACCGCGAGCGCGGCGAAGCCTGCCCAGCCGAGGACGCCGGCGAGGACGTGCAGCATCCGTCGCCGGCGTGACGCGCGCGAGGCGAGGCCGGTGGAGACCGCAGGTCGAGCCATTGCCGCATCTGATCCGCATGCGCCCGAAGATCCGTTTGCGCGGCGGACGCGTGCGGACACGCGTACGACCCGGGCGCGAACGGCGCGTCCCGCGCGCGTCAGCTCGTCAGCTCGTCAGCTCGTGTCGCGCGCGCGCTCCCGGAACGGCGTCAGCAGCAGCGCGAACATCGCCAGCGCGAGCAGCCCGGCGAACGCGATGTACCACGGCCACGGGCCCAGGAGATCCAGCAGCGAGTCGTCGGGCTTGCGGCGCAGGAACATGTAGTTGCCGCCGGTCGCGAGGCAGCCGGCGGCCGCCAGGACCGCGACGCCCGCCGTCGCCGCGAACGCGCGCGCGATCGCGCCGGGCCGGGGCGCGAGCCTGCGACCGCAGACGAGCAGCAGCGCCGCCACGATGACGCCCCCGTGCGTGACGAAGTACGTGAGGAACAGGACGTCGGGGAAGACGTGCGGCAGGTCCGGCGTCAGCGCCGCCTGCAGCGACGCGCTCAGCCCCCAGAGGTACGTGAGCTCGACCGGCAGCGGGCGCGGGCTCCACAGCGCGAGGACCGCGACGAGCGTCGCGGCGTCGGAGAGGTGCAGCGGCAGGTAGACGCGCAGCGACCAGATCCCGCGCGAGGCGGCGACGGCATGGTCGGTGACGTACGCGGCGGCGATGACCACGGCCAGCGCACGCGACGCGGCCACGACCCAGGCGCCCGGCCGCGCCCGCGGCAGCCAGCCGGCCGCCGCTGCCAGCGCCGCGATCGCGAGCAGCGCGCCGACGTGGTCGCGCGCGAGGAGATCCATCGCGGCGAAGGCTCCCACGGTTCGGCCGCTGCGCGGTCGCTCGCTATCTTCGCCGCATGGCCGACACCATCTCCTTCGCGCGCGGCGCGCCCTCCCTGGACATCGTCGACGTCGACGGCCTCCGCGACGCCGCGACCCGCGCCTTCACCAACGACCCGGGCGGCACGACCGCCTACGGGACCAGCATCGGCTACGTGCCGCTGCGCCGCTGGATCGCCGAGCAGCACGGCGTCGACGAGGCGCAGGTGCTCGTCACGAACGGCTCGATGCAGGCCGACGCCTTCCTCTTCGCGACGGCCGTGAAGGAAGGGGACGCCGTCGTCGTCGAGAAGCCGACGTACGACCGCACGCTGCTGAACCTGCGCTCGCTCGGCGCCGACGTGCGGATGGTCAGCCTCCAGGAGGACGGCATCGATGTCGACGAGCTGCGAGCGCTGCTCGAGGGCGGCACGCGGCCGGTGCTCGCGCACATCATCCCCAACTTCCAGAACCCTGCCGGCTACACGCTGTCGCAGGACAAGCGCCGGGCGCTGCTCGATCTCGCCGCCGAGCACGGCTTCACGATCTTCGAGGATGACCCCTACCGGCACATCCGCTTCAGCGGCGACGATCTGCCGACGATGCTCGAGCAGGACGCGAACGGCAGCGTCGTCTACGCGTCGTCGTTCTCCAAGACGGTCTGCCCGGGGATCCGCGTCGGCTACCTCGTCGGCCCCGCCGACCTCATCGCCAAGATCGCCAAGCTCGCGACGAACACGTACATCTCGCCGAACATGGTCGCCCAGTCGATCGTGCACGAGTTCTGCGTGTCCGGCGCGATCGACGGCGCGATCGCGACCGTCAAGCAGGCGCTCGCCGAGCGCGTCGAGACGCTCGACGGCGCGCTGAAGGAGCACCTGCCCGAGGCGCGCTACACGCTTCCCGAGGGCGGTTACTTCATGTGGGTCGAGCTGCCCGAGGGCACCGACGTCGGCGCCCTGTTCACAGCGGCGGCCGAGCGCGGCGTACAGTTCGTCAAGGGCACCGACTTCCTGCTCGAGGGCGGCGAGAACACGCTGCGCCTCGCGTACTCCGGCGTGACGAACGACCGCGTCGACGAGGGCGTCAGGCGCCTCGCCGACGCGTACCGCTCGCTCGCGCCGGCGGCCGGCCACGCCGTCAGAGGCTGATCACCGGCCCGCGAAGCCGTCGACCGAGCCCCACTCGATCGTGTTCGTGTGATGCCTCCAACCGGGCGGATGCCGGGCGGCGGTGCGCCATCTCGCCGACGACGCGGCGGTGGCGCGGGGCGAGCATGTGCCCGAGGTCGAGAACACGCGGTCCAAGGCGCTGGCGCTGCTTGAACTGCTCCATCGGTGCGGCTTGCGCCATCGCGCTCGCCTGTGCTCTGCGGGGAGGGGTCCGAACGAACCCGCTGCGCCAGATCAGCCGCCGCGCGAGGCGGGCGCTCGCGCCCGCAGATCGGCGACGACGCGCTTGACCGTGTCGACCGGCACCGCGAACGCGATGCCGGGCCCGCGCCCCTGCGAGATGACGCCGATGACGCGGCCGGCCGAGTCCAGCAGCGGCCCGCCCGAGTTGCCCGGATTGATCGCCGCGTCGCTCTGCACGGCGCGTGTGATCCGCGTGCCGTCGGGCGCTCGGATGCGCCGATCGACGCCCGACACGACGCCGGCGCTCAGGGAGCGCTCGAGCCCGAGCGGGTAGCCGATCGCGATCGCCGGATCACCGACCCGCACCGCGTCCGACGCGCCGAGCGGCAGCGGGGCGAGCCGCGCGGCGCCGGCGGCGTCCACCCGCACCAGCGCCAGGTCGGTGGACGCGTCGCGGCCGACGATCGTGGCCGCCAGAGGATCGTCGTCGGCGTCGAACTGCACGGTCGTCGTGCCGCGGCCCGCGACGATGTGCTGGTTGGTCACGACGTGGCCCTGCGTGTCGATCACAAAGCCCGAGCCGGTCGCGATGCCGTCGTCGCGCCGCGGCGGTCCCGTCCTCGGCCTCACCCCCGGCGGGCGGTGCTCGACTAGGACGACGCCCAGCCGCGCGCGCTCGTAGATCTCCCGCGTCGAAGCGGGCGCCACGGTCGTGGTCGTCGTCGCGGCACGGCCGGAGCGCCCGCCGTCCGGCTCGTCGTCGAAGGCGCCGGCCGCGAGGAAGATCGCGGCGACGGCGAGCGCCGCCGCGAGGCCGCTGACGACCGCTACCCGCAACGAGGATCGCCCGGCATCGCCCATCTCTGCATTCAACGCGGCCGCCGGCGCCGCCGCGCCGGCAGGTCGCCGGCGGCATCCGGCGCCGCGGGCAGCAGGACGAGGGCGCACGAGCGTCGAGCCGAAGAAGCTCGCGATGCCCTTGCGCGTCGCCGCCGCGCGACCGTCGCCAGCGGCCCCGCCGCGCCGCCCGTCGACCGCGCTGCCGGCGTGGCGCAGCCCGCTGGCGCGGGCGCCGCTGCGCTGCCGGCCCGTTCGGATCCCGCTGCGCCCGTCAGGCCGACGAGTCGCCCAGGCCGCCGGGCGCGGCGCTACTCGTTGCGCATGCCGTCGGGCGAGATGACCTGCACGCCCACCTTCACCTCGGGCTGCTTCTTCGTACGGTCCGGGCGCTTCGGCCGGCGGGTGAGGTGGCGCTGCCAGAAGCCGACGAGCCCGACCTTCCAGGCGTAGTAGCCGGTCTTGCCGGGCGTGATCGAGAAGTCCATGACGCGCAGGTGCGCGAGCACGCGCTTGGTCAGGTACATCGTGCGCAGGACCAGGCCGAGGCGCGGATAGAGCTTCTGCGGCTCGCCAGAGGCGCGCACGCGGCTCATCAGGCGGTTCCACAGCCACGGTGGCGGGCGCCACAACGCGATGAGGTAGAGCATGAGGTTCGCCCAGCGCGGCGGGATCGCCAGGTAGGACTCGTCGATGTCGTCGAGGTCGATGCCGCGCTCCTCCATCGCGGTCGCCAGGCCGGTGTTGGGGATGACCTTCAGCGAGTAGATGAACAGCGTGTACGGCCGGTCCATCAGGTACAGCAGCTGCAGTGTCGACTTCACGTCGTCCCGGGTCTCGATCGGGTTGTCCATGATGATGTCGTAGGCCGCGGGGATGTGGTACCTGGGCGCGAACGACGCGATGACCTTGCCGGCGTTGAGGATCTTCTCGGGCGGCGTGGGTCGCTTGTAGAAGTCGAGCATGTTCTTCGAGCCCGACTGGATGCCCATCCGGATGCGGTTCATCCCAGCCCACGAGAGCAGCTCGAACTTGTCCTGGCGCACGTAGTTGGGGATCACGCCGTAGACGGCGAACGGCAGGCGGTCGAGCTCGTCGTGCCACAGCTCGGCGAACTCCTCGAGCTGGCCGTAGGGGATCGCCATGAACGAGTCGTCGTGGAAGGAGACCTGGCTGAGGTGCGGGAAGCGGCTGCGCGCGTCCTTGACCTGGTCGACCATGTAGCGCGCGCTCGGATGGCGGATGCGCTTGTACTTCTTGTCGTTGGCGATGAACTTCGTGTTGCCGCAGTACGAGCAGTGGAAGGGGCATCCGATCGACCACAGCGTCGTGTAGCCGAGGCCGTCGTTGAGCAGGTAGTCCTCGAAGCCCATCTTCACGAAGCCCTGCCCCGGGAGGTAGATGCGCTCGCTCTCGGCGCCGTACTGCGGGAAGGGCAGCTTCTCCATCTCGGCCGGGGACATGAGCGGCAGGAAGTGGTTCTTGATGATCTGGTCGTCGTTGCCGTTGCTCGAGCCGTGTCCGTTGGGCTTGAACCAGAAGTTCTTCGTGTGCGTGTGGTCGCGCCCGTCCTTGAACGCGTCGAAGAACTCCTCGAACGCGAACTCGCCCTCGCCCGTGCAGATCGCGTCGACGTCGGCGAGGATCGCGTCCTCGGGCTGGATGATCGGGTGAATCCCGCCCCAGATCATGTAGACGGCCGGGTTGATCTCGCGGATGCGCTTGATGAGCCGCCGCGTGAGCTCTGCATAGCCCGTCATCGAGGAGAAGCCGATCAGGTCCGCGTCGGCCAGCCCCTGCGCCATCTCGTCGACCTGCTCGTCGCCGATGACGGCCTTGTCGCCCATTCCGCGCACGGCCGTCCTGACGCTGCGGTAGCGCTCGGTGGAGATATAGAACGACTCGGTGCCGGGATGCAGCTGGGCGACGTAGGCCGCCATCTTGCGAAAGCCGCAAGACGTGATCCCGTCCTCGAGGCAGACCATCCGTGTGCGCATGAGGCGGTTCAGCGTAGCGGGCGCTGTGGCGGCGGCCGGGTCAGCGGCGCCGGACCGGCCAGCGCGGGTTCGGCGCGGGCGCTCGCGTGGGCGCGAACAGCATCGGTGAAAAGGTGGTGCGGGGTCGGCGCCGTGACCGCGCGGCCCGCGCAGTCCTACGCCCTACCGCCCGTACCGCTCGCGGGCCAGCACCAGCTGCTCGGGCAACGCGATCCGCGTCGGCGGCGACGGGTCGGCCAGCACGGAGACCGTCTCGGCGACCGAGAACGTGACCGAGCAGGTCTGGCCGTCGTGCGTCGTCACCGTGACCTCCCCGCCGGTGTTCGCGGTCAGCGTGCCCTTCATGCCCGGCTCGATGCCCGAGTCCTTGAGGTAGTGCAGCAGGTCCTCGGCCTCGTTCTCGAAGCGCAGGATCGTGACCGACGCGCCCTCGGCCACGTCGGCGAGCGGCACCCCGTCGATCCGCGAGCCGGCGACGATCGGGTGGCCGTGCGGGCACGTCTTCGCATCGCCGATCGC
>DATMJM010000109.1:0-3794 GCA_035553935.1 Solirubrobacteraceae bacterium | reverse complement strand
GATCCAGATCTCCTCGCCCGATACGACGGACGAGATCCACCTGCACGGCTACGACCTCTACCGCGACCTGAAGGCCGGCGGCAGCGTGCGCTACTCATTCGAGGCGAACGCCGAGGGCATCTTCGAGATCGAGCTGCACGGCAGCGGAACGCAGATCGGCGAGCTCGTCGTGGAGCCCTAGATGATCGATCAGCCAACCGCGGCGCGCTTGCCCGCCAGCGCGTCGAGCAGCTCCACGACGCGCAGGTAGAGCTGCTGCGCGGCGTCCGGCGTGTCGGCGATCGCCGTCACGCCGAGACGGCCCTGCGGCTCGAACAGGCTGAGCATGTGGAAGACGGCGCCCGTCTGCGTGCGCGCCTCCCAGCCGACGCCGTCGGCATCGGCTGCGGCGAGGAAGGCGCTCAGGCCGATGCGGCTGTAGGCGCGATCGCCGAGGCGGTCGGTCGCGAAGTAGTACTTCGCCTGCCCGCCGGGCGTCAGGTACGTCGTCTTCTCCTCGTCGAGCGAGCCGTCCGTCAGCAGCCACAGCGCGCCGTAGGGATGCGACGTGCCGCCCTCGCGAAGGTTGATCTCCAACGCGTAGGGCTCCCATCCGTCCTCGCGCCGGGCGACGATGAAGTCGATGCCGAAGCGGCCCATGACGCCCTGCAGGGCGAGGTACTGGCCGACCTTGCGCGCCTCGTGGACGACTAGCGCGCCGTACGCGCGGTCGGCCGGAAACGTGCAGGCGACGAACGACTGCCCGGCCGCGCCGCCGAGCACCTGGTCGTGCGTCGAGATGACGATCGGCCGGCCGCCGGGCAGGATCCGCAGCTGGACGCTCGGGCTGCGGATCTCGCCGGCGATCATCTCCTCGACGATGCCGCCCTCGCCGAGCGTCTGCATGTACTCCGCGGGCAGGCTGCGCAGGCGCACGTCGATCGCGGCGCGCTCCTCCGGCGTGCCGGGCGGCGGCAGGTCGCGCAGGCGGATGACCTGGTTGCCCTCGCCGTAGACGGCGTCGTCGTGCTTGACCACCGCCGCCTCGAGTCCCGGCCGCCAGGCGCGCAGCGCGATGAGCGCGTCGGCGAGCTCCGGCCGCGTGCGCACGGCGTTGACGCCGCGCGCGTGCGGCACGCCCGCGGCCTCGAAGAGGCGCCGCGCGCCGGTCTTCGTCCCGTAGCGCTCGAAGCGGCTGTCGATCCCGTAGATCGGCACGTCGAGCGCGAGCGCGAGGTCGCGCTCGGGAGCGCGGACGTTGAAGGGCATGATGAACGCGCGGTCGCCGTCGCCGGCGAGCTCGGCGATCTGCGCGACGAGGTCGGGGCGGTCCAGCAGCTTCGTCGCCAGCGGGCGCAGCGAGCCGTCGTCGGGGCTGACGAGGTGGATGCGCTCGCGCGCGTCGGGGACGTCGGCGATGAGGCCGAGGAAGTACTCGACGACCTGCGAGGGGATCGGCCGCGACGTGACGACGACGAGTCGCGCGCGCGGCCGGCGCAGCGCGAAGACGAGGTGCAGGCAGCGCTCCTCGAGCGCCGGCAGCTCGGTGGCGTGGAGGCTGAGGACCTCCGGCCCGTAGTTGATCGAGGGGATCGCGACCACCGTGCGCGGCTCGGCCTTCTGCGGGTCGCTGACCTGCGGAAAAGGCCGCAGGCGCGCCTGGAGCGCGGCGAACTCCTCGTCCGGGTCGGCGGCCGGCATGCGCCGACCATCCCAGGTTCGTCCGGTCGGGTGCAACCGCTGCCGCGGCCGCGGCTCAGCTCGCCGACCAGAGCCCGTCGAAGCCGAGGTGGCGCTCGGTCGCGACGCGCCCGAGCTCCTCGCGCGCCTGCTCGTGGGCGATGTCGCACACGACGGCGACCTCGCGCGTCGCGAGCGGCTCGCCGGCCCACTCGAGCACCTCGCGCACCGAGCCGGGCGGATCGCGGCGCTCCGAGCCGGGCACGAGGTTGGCGAGCACGACGTCGTAGGCAGCGAACGGCTGGAAGCCGGGCACGGCGATCCGCACGCCGTCGCTGCGGCGCACGATCTCCAGCGACGGGCACGTGTAGCGCCGCCCGCCCGACCAGTTGGCGAGCTTCTCGTCGAGCACGCGCGCGGCCGGGATCGGCTCGCGCGCCGACGCGCGGTCCTCGTCGAGCGCCGTCCTGACCTCGGCGTCGTCCATCCAGCCGCGCAGCTCGCCGGCGTCGAGCCCCGCGTCGGCCGCCGCGCCCTCGAGCGTGCCGGGCTCGTCGAGCAGCTCGCCGGCGAAGTTGCGCACGCGGAAGGCGCGCAGCAGCGAGTCCTCGGCCCGCGGCGCGTGGACGCGCGCCGCGACGATCGCGCGGCAGGCGGGCGCGGTCGCCGCCATCCGCGGGCGCAGCGACGTGTCGATCGGCATGCCGTGGTCGCGTGCGATCTTCGTGAAGCCGCCCGACTGCTTCTCCGGCGTGAAGCCCTTGTCGACGTACTCCTGCGGGTCGTCTGCGAGGACGACCATCCGCCGGCTCCAGTCGAGCTGCTCGCCGTAGAGCCACTGCAGGCGGCGGCGATACGGCTCGGCCGACCACGCCCACGGGCAGCCCGGATCCGTGAACTCCGTGATGCAGACGTCGATGGCGTCGTTCACTGGCGCAGGGTCACGTGCGCGTGAGGCGCTTGTACGTGATGCGGTGCGGGCGGTCGGCCTCGTCGCCGAGCAGCGCCCGGCGGTGCTCCTCGTAGGCCTCGAAGTTGCCCTCGAACCACGTCACCTGCGAGTCGCCCTCGAAGGCGAGCACATGGGTCGCGACGCGGTCGAGGAACCAGCGATCGTGCGAGATGATCACGGCACAGCCGGCGAAGGCGAGCAGCGCCTCCTCGAGCGCGCGCAGCGTGTCGACGTCGAGGTCGTTCGTCGGCTCGTCGAGCAGCAGGACGTTGCCGCCCGCGCGCAGCAGCTTGGCGAGGTGCAGGCGGTTGCGCTCGCCGCCGGAGAGCCTGCCGACCTTCTTCTGCTGGTCGGAGCCCTTGAAGTTCCACGACGAGCAGTACGCGCGCGAGTTCATCGTCCGGTCGCCGACCTTGATCTGGTCCATGCCGCCGGAGATCTCCTCCCAGACGTTCCTGTCGTCGTGCAGCGCGTCGCGCGACTGGTCGACGTAGGCGAGCTCGACCGTGTCGCCGACGCGCAGCTCGCCCGCGTCGGGCTGCTCCTGGCCGGTGATCATCCGAAACAGGGTCGTCTTGCCGGCGCCGTTGGGGCCGATCACGCCGGTGATCCCGCCGCGCGGCAGCTTGAACGAGAGGTCCTCGATCAGCAGGCGGTCGCCGAAGCCCTTGCGCAGCCCCTCTGCCTCGATGACGACGTCGCCGAGGCGCGGGCCCGGCGGGATGTGGATCTGGACCTGGTCGAGCTTGACGTTGCGCTCCTCGGCGAGCAGCGCCTCATAGTTGTTGAGCCTTGCCTTGGCCTTCTTGCGCCGGCCCTTGGGGTTCTCGCGCACCCACTCGAGCTCCTGCTCGATCGTCTTCTGGCGCGCCTTGTCGCCCTTCTCCTCCTGCGCGAGGCGCGCCTGCTTCTGCTCTAGCCAGGAGGAGTAGTTGCCCTCGTAGGGCAGGCCGCGGCCGCGGTCGAGCTCGAGGATCCAGCCCGCGACGTTGTCGAGGAAGTAGCGATCGTGAGTGACGGCGACGATCGTTCCGCGGTACTCGGCCAGGTGGCGCTCGAGCCAGTCGACGGACTCCGCGTCGAGGTGGTTGGTCGGCTCGTCGAGGAGCAGGAGCTCGGGCTGCGCGAGGAGGAGCTGGCACAGGGCGACCCGGCGCTTCTCGCCGCCCGAGAGCTTGTCGAT
>DATMJM010000108.1:0-10026 GCA_035553935.1 Solirubrobacteraceae bacterium | reverse complement strand
CCCGAGGCGTGGCGACGCTCGCCGCGGCGGCCGGCTGCGGAGCCGCGCAGTCCGAAGCGCCGTCCGAACGGGCAGCCGACGGGACCGCCGTGATGGGCTGCCGGGATGGCGGGCGCACGACAACCGCTTTGACCGACGCCGAACGGCGCGACAGCGTCGTCGCCGGGCCGCTCACGCTCGTCAACGGCCGGCAGCTCGCCGAGCAGCCCGCAACGGCCTTCGACGCCACCCGCGCGAGCCTGCGCCGGCTGATCGACGACCGGTCGTCGCGGCAGCGTGAGCGCGAGCTCACCCGCCGCACCCTCATGTCCACGCGCGCGGGGAGCCATGGCGTCTCCACGATCCGCATCCGCGTCAGGGCCGGGCGACAGGCGACGCTCACCGTGTCGCCCGAGCACCGCGCATCCGTATCGCTGATCTACACGGCCCACGCACGCAACCGCGAGAACGCGGGCGCCGCCGGCGCCTACCGTGTCGATGACGGCGACAGCGCCGTGACGCTTCGTGCCTGCCCCGACGCCGACACCGAGTTCCTCGGCGTCGTCGTCGTCGCCGGCGCCCGCTGCTGCCCGCTGCAGATCTCCGTCCCCGGGCGCCCGACCGAGCACCGGCTGCTCTCATTCGGCGCCGGCGAATGCGTTTCGTCGACCCGCGCAGACGGGGCGTCGGCTGATCGACTGTGGGCGGCGGCGAGCCCGGTCCTGCGCCGACGGCCCTACATGGGTGTGGCCTGCCCGACGCCCAACTCGATCGCCTGCGACCGCATCGGCCTCGCCGTCTGGCTCGACGAGCCCGCCCGCAGGGTGACCGCGAACATCGCCGGGCACCACCTGCCGCTACGCGCCGGCGGCTTCGGCGGCCAGGGGCCGAGGTACTGGGAGGGCTACGTCCAACCCGCCGGGCTCCTCGACGGGCCGCTGAAGATCACCGCCGACCGCGGCCGCCACCCGCTGTACGCTGCCGTGGCGCTCTCTGTCGAAGGCTACGAGGGGTCCGTGGATCACGTCCTGCTGGCAGTGGCGCTGGCACCCGGATGGGGCTGACGCGCCTCGTCCCCGCGTTCGCCGCGCTGCTGGCCACGGTACCCACAGGCTACGGACCCGCCCTCGACCGCGGCGACGCCGCCCCGCGCGCCGCCTCGCGGACCGCGCACGCCGAGCGCCTGGCAGCCACTGGTGGCCATCGCGAGCGCGACGAGCTCACTCCTGTGGGGGGCTCGCCACGTAGGCATCCATGGCGCAGCGGGCTACACGACCACCACCTCCAGCGGGCCGGAACTCCCAGCACGCGACACGGAGCCGGTGCCATTCTCGGCCCTGAATATTTCGTGTCGCATCCGCTGAAACTTCCACGACATTTCACAGATGTGAAGTGCCGCGGATCGTTCAGTGCGGATGACGGATCTCTCACGGGCGCCGACTCAGTAGCTCACGTTCCGCACGCCCGATGTGCGGGTTGGCGTCTCAAGTCTGGCCGACAGCCTGCCCATCGGGGCCCGCATCTGCGCTGCGCGGTGCCAGTGGGCCTACTCGTGATCCTTGACGCTGTCGCCGATGAGCCAGAAGGTCGGCGGCCACAGCCCGACGAAGAGCGCTCGGCGCTCGGCATTGCCGCGCTCGTCCTCGCCGATCGTCTTGGCGCGCATCCACAGGCCGATGCACAGGGTGATCGATCCCAGCGACAACGCGTGGAACATCCAGCTGCGTAGGCCGATCCGATACAGCAGGTTCGTGAACATGCGCCTGTCGTGCCCCGATCGGCGCCGAAACCAACGGCCTGAGGTGGCGCGCGGCCCCGCGCCGCTCACGCGAGATCCAGCGCGACCAGCAGGCGCTCGAACTCCACGGGCGATAGCGAGCCGCCGGTCGACCGCGGACGTCCGCCGCGATCACCGGCCGTGGGGCGAGTCGCCCTGCCCACATCGGCGCGGCGAGGGGATGCAGCTCGACGAGCAGCGCGAGCGCCGTGCGGATCGCGCCGCCGCCCGCGTCAGCGCCGCCGTCTGTCCACGGTGTCTGGCCGCGCTCCAGCAGGACGGCCGCGTCGGCGGACGGGCCGAGCTCGCGCAGCATGATCGCCCCTGCAGCGAGACCGTCGGCGTCGGTGTGCGGCACGATGCGGCTGACATCGGCCAGCGCGGCACGTGCGCGCTCGACGGCCGCGTGAGCCGGCGAGGCCTCGCGTCAACGCGGCGGGGCCGGCGCCTCCGACATCGGCTTGACCTCGATGTGCTCGGCCGCCCGTGGCACCGGCTCCTCCTGGCCGCGCTGCAGTCGCGCCGTGGTCATGGCCACCATCCGCTCGCAGGCCGCGGCATAGAAGCGCTCGCGCTGGCGCGGGCCGAAGAGACGGAAGCCGATGAGCACGATGGGGTTGCGCGTGCCTCCGGGGCGCCAGAAACCGTCGGTCCGAAACTCGACGTCCCCGGTGTCGAGCCACTTCCACAGCTCGTAGTTCATCTGCCCCATCTCGAAGTGGCCGCGCAGGGTCTGGTAGTTCCAGCCCCAGATGCGCACCTCGCGGCCGTCCGCCGTGCGGGTCTCGTCAAAGACGCCGCCGACCCGGACGCCGACGCGGAAGCGCAGGAACAGAAAACGGATCACGAGCAGCATGTCGCGTCCCTCGAGCGGCGCATCGCGGCGGTAGATGGCACGAACCATCTTCGGGTCCGCGAACTCGTAGTCGCACATCAGCTGGCGCGCGATCTCCCAGCTGCCGCCCGCCTCGGGCGGCCCGGGAGCCTCGGCGGGCAGCGCCTGGCAGCGTGTCTCGTGACGCCAGCCGGCCTCGGGGGTCAAGCGATCGGGATCGGCGGCGTCGTAGTTGAACGTGCGCGAGTGCAGCGCGTCCAGCGCGGCGCGGGAACGCGGATCTCCGAGCAGGTCTTCAAGCGGTTCGGGCGCCATGTCGGCGGTGTTCCCGCGTGCCTCGAATCGGCAATCGCGGGATGTCAGAGGCGCCCTCGCGCACAGGTTGCGCAGCCACACCAGGATGCTTGGCCGGCTTCTGAAGCCGAGGCGCAGCCTGTGCTCGGCGCGATCTCGTCCAGCAGCCCCGCCATCGCGATGACGCCGCCGATGGTGCGTTCGCCGCGCGGGCATGCCGATCGCGCGCAGAACGGTGTCGATCGGGCCGGGGTCGATGAGCGCGCGCGACCTTGACCGGGCTGCCGAGGGCTCGCAGCTCGATCTGCAGCGTCCGCGCGAGCCGCGGACGCCGTGCTTGGCGGGCTGTGTAGCTCCCCGTGCGGACAGGGAGCGCGCGCACGCCAGGCCGATGCCGCTCGAGCCGCCGGTGAGCAGCAGCCTGGTGCCCGCCAGCGCAGGGAAATCGCGCACGACCGGGCGGGCTTCCCGCAATGCCGCGCGAATTCGGGAAGGTTGCTGCTGCGTGCTGGGTATACGGTCGCGCGTGCCCAACCCCGACTCACGCAACGAGCGTCTGCGAACGGCCGCGCGCTGGCCGTTCGGGATCGTCCTGACGTCCTACCGTTATCTGTGGCGGCTGACGCCGATCGATCGCTGGGAGTGGCCGGGGGCCCTGCCGCACGACGCGCCGCCGGCCCTGCCGGACGGCATCGACCGAACCGATCTGCAGACGCCCGAGGACGGCGTGGGGCCATTGGTGCGCCGTCTGTACCGCGTGCGCATCCGCGGCTCGTCGCACTCACCCGAAGAGCTCGTGCGAACGCTGACGCGTGACCTCGACGCCGTCGCTCCGTCGGAGTTTGCGAGCTTTCAGAAACGCTCAGGTGACGACGGCGCCATGCACGTCAACGACGACTACGTGGTGCGCATGCCGGGCCCGTGGGATGGACCGGTGCGCGTCGTCGCGTGCTCGTCCACGTCGTTTCGCCTCGCGACGCTGCGCGGGCATCTCGAGGCCGGACAGATCGAGTTTCGCGCATGTAACAGCGACGGGTCGCTGGAGTTCACGATCGAGTCGTGGGCCCGCAGCGGCGACCGCCTGTCGGACCTCATGTACACCCACCTGCGCGTTTCCAAGGAGGTCCAGCTGCACATGTGGACATCGGTCCTCGAGCGTGTCGTGGAATGCTCCGAGGGGCGCCGCCATGGGCCGATGGCGATCCTCACACGGCGCGTCGACTTCGACACGGACGGGACGTCGAGCGAGCCGATCCTGCACGGACCGCGCAACCCGCGCGCTCGGCAGCGGCTGGCCGCGCTGGCCGGGCGCTCGCTGAACTTCGACATCGACGCCGACCGCGCGGTCGCGCAGGGCTGGCACGTCGACGAGGTGGCGCGAGACCTACCGATCGAGCCGTCGGGTCCGCCGGTGCCGGGCGGCAGCTGGGAAACCGCACGGCGGCTGATGATCAGCTACGAGGTCGCCGACCCCGACATCGTTCGCGCCACGTACCGCGAGGATGTGCCGCTGCGCGGCCGCGACATGCTCCTCGAGACTCGCCTCGCCGGCTTCATACGCTTGCGCGCCGGTGTCCGAATCGGTGGCGACTACGACGAGACCCGCGTCATCGACGGGCGCGAGGTGCGCGTCTTCGGCTGGGACTACGCGACGCTCGAGGGCCACTTCCAATCGGGGCGCGTCCGCTACGAGGTCTGGAAATGGCTGGACACCGGCACCGTCGAGTTTCGCCTGCGCGCCTACTCGCGCACGGCGCGCAGCGGGCCGCTGGTGTCGCGGCTGGGCTACCGCCTGCTCGGGCGGTCGCGCCAACTCAGCTACTACCGCCGGGCGGCACGCCGCGTCGCGGGCCTGACGAACACGCAACTCGAGCTTGCGCGCGACGCCTGGTGCGATCCGGCCGACGCGGTCCCGATGCCAGACCTGCGCCCTTCCGCTGCCGGCGACATGGATGTGCGCGAAGCCTCCTGAGCCCTTCGCGCGCACCAGGCATGACGCCCGGCGGGTCCCCGCAGATACTCGCCAGCGCAGCCGGCCCGACCGAGCCGACCGGCACCGGCTCGACGCGCTACGCCGCGCGCCGCCGAGCGACTACGAGCAGATACTCGTACCGGTACTCGACGGGACCGCCCGGCGGGCCGCTGTTCGCGCGGGTCGCGAACTCCAGGAAGTCCCGGTCGAGGGCGGCCGCGCGCTCGGGGTCGGCGACGCTTGCGTACGTCGCGACCACCGGCCCGAACGTGCGCTTGAAGAGCTCGACGTACGCGTCCGGGGTGTCGGCCCGTTCCACGTAGCTCGAGCGGGTCATCTCCAGCGAGTCGACCCGGTCGCCGAACAGCTTGCGCACGTGCTCCTCGTCGCCCCACAGCGGCGGCGGTAGCGCTCCCTCAGGCGGCGGGGGCATGTAGGGCGCGAGCGCGCCGAAGAAGTCGGAGATCAGCCCCTCGGGCGTGAAGTTGACCATCCCGATCGTGCCGCCGGGGCGGCAGACGCGGACCAGCTCGTCGGCAACCGCCTGGTGGTTCGGGGCGAAGAGCGCACCGCACGATGAGGTGACGGCGTCGAACTCCCCGTCCGAGAACGGCAGCGCCTCGGCGTCGGCCTCGACCCACTCGAGCTCGACCCCGCGGGCGGCGGCCTCCTGCCGGCCGGCCTCGAAGTTCTCCGGCGTCAGATCCGAAGCGACCACCTCGCCTCCGGCCTCGGCCGCCCTGATCGCCGTGTTGCCCGTCCCAGCCGCGACGTCGAGCACGCGCTGGCCCGCCCCGATCCGGCAAGCATCGACAAGCACCTCCCCGAGCTCCCAGATCGTCGCCTTCGCGAACGCGTGGTAGTCGCCGAGCGCCCACGCCGCGCGGGTCGCGGCCTTCAGCTCGCGGTCCGGGTCGGTGGCCGTCGCCGCCGCCGTCTTCTCGTCGATCGTCATCTCGCTCCTCCGATCATCTCCGCGACCGACCCGCGCCAGCTCTTGGATCCTGGCGCGCGCCGCGGCCTCCATCATCAGTCGCGCTGAACTCACCGAATGCTGCATCGGCCGACCGTAGCTCCGCCAGGCGGGCTTGACTTCGCCCGGACCAGCCATTTGCCCGCCGGCCCGACATAGCCAGGTCTGGCTAGTCGCGGGCGGTAGAGCGCGATCCGGTGCTCGTAGACGAGCCGGCCGGCCATGCGCGCCACCGCGGCCCAGCTCAGCCGCTCGAAGGCCTCCGGCGTCTCCTCACCGCCCGAGAGCCTGCTCGCACGCGGCCCTGGCCGGTGGTGTCGGGCGCGCGGCGGGTGACGCACGGACGCTCGCGTACCGACAGCCCTACGGGCAGATGGGAGCACGTCATGCGGAAGTTGCTCGTGCTGGTCGTCTTCTCGGGACTCATGATGAGTGCCAGCATCGCCGTCGCCGACCCGAACCTGCCGAACATCCCGGCGCACCGCCACTTCGTCCAGAACGGCAGCGGGCTCGTCCAGGTCGGCCCACGCCTCTGCGACGACGCGCGCGTGCAGCGGGCGTTCGACCAGTACCACTCGAACGTTTACGTCCACGTCGACGGCGCGCCGGGCCCGAATCCGTCCGCACCCGGCCTCCAGGACGGTCGAGGCGCGGAGATCACGGCCCGGCCGTGCTCGTTCGCGCCGTAGCTCTGCGCCGAGACGGGTTGGAGCCGCCGAGAGCCGCGTGTCGCGCGGCTCCAACCGCCCATCGTGGATCGACGGGAGGCGCGTCGGCAAACGCGCACGCGGGACGCCGCGATCCGGGGGGCCGCCGCTGATGTCGTGCGCGCCGTCGCTGGCGGTCAGCTCGCGTCGAATCCGACGGCGACGCTCGTCGCGCATCCGTAAGGGGCTACGTGCAGGACGTGTCCCGGTCGATGATGAGGCCGAAACGCCGGTCGGACTGGAAGTAGAACCGGCAGGAGCCGATGTTCTCCATCCGCACTCCCCAGGCGCCGTCGAACGGATCGTCGGCGGCCTCCGTCTGGACCTGGTGGAACTGTGTCGCCGTGCGGCCCGGCGCACCGGCCGTCCGGCTGAATCCCGTCGCGTCGAAGTCCCACGCCTGCAGCCCGAGCTTGTACCAGCCGACGTAGAGCCGGCTCGGCTCTAGGTCGAAGCGGATCTCGAGGTTGTGAGCAGGGCTGGCAGGGACGTCGGTGCCGAGCATGAGGCTGTCGACGTGGACCGGATCGCCCGCGCCGACGCGGTACATCTGTACCGGCGCGTCACCCGGCTGATCGAGGATCTCGTCCTGGAGGAACACATGCGTCCCATCCTGGGAGGCAAACGCGTGGTGCGTCAGGAAGCCTGCCGGGTCGATCCTTGCGATCGGGGTCGGGTTCGTCCCCGGCGTGACGGCGGCGGCGTCGAGGATCACCAATCCCGTCTCCCAGTAGGAGACGTAGACGCGCCGGCCGGTCGCGCCGCCGTGATCGATGACCGTGACGTCGTGGACGTAGTTGTCGGCACCGGCCGTGGGCGCCGTGTAGCGGCCGGTCTCCTTCGAGGCGCAACCCGCGGCGATGTCGCACGTGCTCGGGAACGCCGCCACGTTGGCGATGTCGACGACGCGCATGTCGTTGCGCGCGTCGGCCGTCACGTACAGGTAGCGAGCCTCGCCGGCCACATCCTCGACGAACGTGTTGTGCACGTCGCACCAGAAGTCGCCCGGGTCGTTCTTGTAGATCTGCGTCTCGAACACCGGGTTGGCGGGATCGGTCACGTCGTAGATCACGACGCCGCAGAAGCCGTTGAAGCGCAGCCGCTCGAGGCTCAACGCGACGTAGCGCCGGGGCGTGCCGGCGACGGTCTGCGAGAAGGCCTTGATGTCGGGGGTGTAGGTACCGCGCGCCCCGCTCTTGGCCCACAGGAAGGGACCGTGCCGCAGCGGCGCCGCCGGATCGGACACGTCGGTGGCGACGAACGCGGCCTCCTCACCGCCGGCCTGCACGACGTGCGTCCGGGAGCCGGACTTGTACGTGTCGATGTCGGCGCTCGTACAGATCCCGTTGTCCTGAGCTGCGACGAACGCGAGCCCGAACAGCTGCGTCGTCGTATCGATGTCCTTGTCGCAGCGTGCTCGCCTGCCTGGCGCCTGCGGCGCTGGATGATGGTCGCGCGCGCCGCGAGCGACCGTGCGGTGGACCGGTATCTGCGGCGTGGCGCGTGGGCCCTTCAGCTCATGTCCGCCGGCCGGCGCGGCGAGGGCACCAGACACCCCCGGCGACACACCGATGACGGCCAGGACACCCACCACGAACGACTGATACAGCCGACGGATCTTCACCACAGCCTCCCGTCCCGGTCCGCGGTCGGTACACCAAAAGCGGGCCGCTTCCACCCGAGCTTGTGCCGGATCTAGTAGTGACCCAGTTGTACCGCAACGGCGGGGCGCGAGCCGCGGTTCGGAGCGGGTCGCGACGAGCTGAGCACGCGCAGGGCCGCCCGACCGGGCGAGCCACCCTGCCGCCGGCTCAGCGCGAGACGAGCTGTGGACCGCAGGCGGCGAGGTCCTCCGACAGCCGCCTGGCGCGAGCCTCGCTCCAGCGCCCGCACTCGACGAGACGGTCGATGAGCTCCTGAGCGTCGCGGGTCGCGTCCAGCAGCGCGTCGGCCTCGACGCTCTCGCAGAACAGCAACGTGTCGGCGGCTTCGCGGAGGCGCTCCTGCTCGCTCGGCAGGAGCTTGCTCGGCCCGACGTCCGCCATCGTCTGCATCACTCGCCCGTAGGCGTTGGAACGATCCGATGTCATGTGATCGACCATAGCGAACGCACGTTTGCCGGCGGCCGAGACGGGCCGACACGCGCGCGGCGAACGATCCGGTCAGTCCTCGGGCGCGGACACGAAGGCCAGGTAGGCGCCCGCATCCATCAGTTCGTCGACCTCGGCCAGGTCGCCCGGCTCGATCCGGGCGATCCAGCCCTCGCCGTACGGATCGGCGTTGATGACGCCCGGCGCGTCGCTCAACTTCTGGTTGACGGCGTTGACCTGGCCGAGGAACGGCATCAGCAGCGTCGCCGACGAGTCCTCGCCGCTCAGGCTCCCGACGCGCTCGCCCGCCTTGAACAGCTCACCCGGATACGGCAGCTCGGCGAAGCCGATCGCGCCGAGCCGGTCGGCCGCGAACTGCGTGATCCCGACCGTCACGAGCTTCTCGCCGGGACGCACCCACAGGTGCCGGTCGGTGTAGCGCACGTCCGTCGGAGCGTCGGCCATGCCGGCACGATAGGCGATGGCGGCGCCGTCGGTTCATGGCGACGGATGGCGTCGCATGATCGAAGCCGTCGGCGGCCACGTCCGTCCACGCTTCCCGCACCCGCCAACCCTCGCCACCGCGTCGAGTTTGAAGGCTCGCTGACCGATCACGCCGGACCGGGCTGGACGCCGCGCGTCGTGCGCGCCGCGCGTGCGTTGGGGCGCCACCTGGCGCGCCGTGCCGGCAGGCACGAGCAGACGCGGCCGGCGGACGACGCGTTCGCGGTCCACTGCGTGCGCGACGGCGCGCGGCAGATCGCCGCGGCGCGCGGCCAGCTCGACCTCGCCGGCGCGTGGCGATTTGGAGCAGGAGCTGCGGCGAGCGGAGGCCACCGACGCGAGGGAGATCCTCGTCGACCTCGGCGGCGTGCAGTTCATCGACTCCGCGGGCATCGCGGTCGTGATCGCCGCCGCCGCCGCGCGGTCGCGCCACCACAGCAAGGACGTCATGATCCTCAGCGGCCCGCCTCACGTGCATCGCTCCTTCGAGCTCAGCGGCCTCGTCGCGCGCCTGCCATTCGTCGATCGCCGCGCCGGCGTGCCGCTCCCGTAGCGGCGACGGCGGCGAGATCAACTAGAGCGGGATGTTGCGCATGACCGGGCGCTCCCGATCGGCGCACGCCGTCGCGAGCATGGCGAGCGCGTCGGCGAGGCGGCGGCGCGTGCCGGCGGGCTCGACGATCTCGTCGACGACGCCCTCGCGGGCGGCCGTCTCGGCCGACAGCCAGTCGTGCTCGTACTCGGCGGCGAACTCCTCGCGCGCCTGCGCGGGATCGTCGGCGGCGGCGATCTGCTTGCGCTTGACGAGGTCGACCGCCTGCTTTCCGCCCATGACGCCGAGCTGCGCCTGCGGCCAGGCGAGCACCAGGTCGGCGCCCAGCTCGCGGCTGTTCAT
>DATMJM010000107.1:0-2111 GCA_035553935.1 Solirubrobacteraceae bacterium | reverse complement strand
CACTGGGGTTTTCGGCTCATGCTCAGCGAGCTCGGTTGGGTCGAGCGCTGCCTGTCGGCGCGCAACGGCGACGAGGCTCTCGCGCTGACGCGCGAGCACGCCCCGGACGTCGCGCTCGTCGACCTCTTCCTCGGCGGCGAGTCGGGGCCCGAGGTCTGCGAGCGGCTGCTCACCGAGCGCCCCGAGCTGCGCGTGCTGCTCATCTCGGGCGCGGGGCGGATCTCGCCGGCGACCGCCCGCGCGTGCGGCGCGAGCGGCTTCGTCCCGAAGGACTGGCCCGCCGCCGACGTCGCGCGCGCGGTGCGGATGGTGGCGTTGGGCATGGCGCTCTTCGAGCCCGTCCCCGCGCCGGCCGACGGGGCGCTGGCGCTGTCGAGCCGCGAGCGCGAGGTGCTCGAGCGGATCGCCGGCGGCGCGACGAACCGCGAGATCGCGGGCGCGCTGCACCTCTCGCCGCACACCGTCAAGGAGCACACGAGCGCGCTGTATCGCAAGCTCGACGTCCGCAACCGTGCCGAAGCTGTGCAGCGCGCGCAGCGCCTCGGCCTGCTTGAGTAGTGGGTCCGTTTGCCGTTTGCCCCCCTGGGTAGCGCTCGACCGATCGTTAAGTGCGGCTAAACCGACCGAAGGAGCCCTATGGCAACGCTCGACAACGTGGACTACGCGTTGCACCTTCCGCCGAAGCATGTCCGTGCGGAGCTTGACCAGGACGAGGAATGGTGCGAGATCGAGACCCCCGACGGGGAGCGGCGGCGGATCCGCTTCCACGACTACGCGGAGATCTACAACGTGCCCGGGCTGTACGAGCGGCTCTTCGCCGAGCGCCTGGAGTGCTCCTCCCCGAAGGTCGTCACGCAGCTGCTAGGCGAGGCGCTGCATGACGCCAAGGCCAAGCCCGAGCGGCTGTCCGCGCTGGACTTCGGTGCGGGCAACGGCATGGTCGGCGAGCTGCTGGCCGAACTGTCGATCGGCGAGATCGTCGGCGTCGACCTGCTGCCCGAGGCGCGCGACGCCGCCCATCGCGACCGTCCCGGCCTCTACGAGGCCTACTACGCGCTCGACATGACCCAGCTCGCGCCGGCGAGCCGGCGCGACCTCATGCGCCACGACTTCGACCTCATGACCTGCGTCGCCGCGCTCGGCTTCGGCGACATCCCACCGCTCGCGTTCGCCGAGGCGTTCAACTTCGTCGGGGCACCCGGCTGGGTCGCCTTCAACATCCGCGACCGCTTCTTCGAGGAGGAGGCCACGGGCTTCGGTGGCCTCATCGCGCGCATGTTCCGCGACGGCGTGCTCGAGGAGCGCGCGAGCACCCGCTACACGCACCGCATCTCGGTCGCCGGCGAGCCGATCGAGTACGTCGCGGTCGTGGCCGAGAAGCACGCCGACGTGCCGCTCGAGTGGGCGCGGGCGGCGAGCTGAGGGACGTCGAGCCGAGCCGAGGCGCCGCGGCCGGCGGCTACGCCACGGCGAAGCGTGCGAGGGTTCGCTCCGGCCGCACGCCCGGCAGGTGGTCGGCGAAGATGCGGTGGTAGGCGAGTTCCTCGCGCGTGCGCAGCGGCGGGTCGACGACGGCGCGGTCGCGCGCGAAGTCCGCCTGGCTGACGCCCGCCTCCACCGAGCTGGTGAGCACGTCCTTCGCGCCGCTGCCGTCGCCGAACTCCGCCTTGACGCGCCACAGGATCTCGTCAGGCAGCCAGCCGTCGAACGCGCGCCGCAGCAGGCGCTTCTCGAGCTCGCCGGGCGCTGACTGCTTCCACGCCATCGGCAATCCGAAGGCGAACGCGATCACCTGGCGGTCGAGGAACGGCACGCGCGCCTCGAGACCGTGCGCCATCGTGACGCGGTCGCAGCGCTGGAGGTTGAGGTTGTGCAGCGAGCGCACCGTGCGCTCGAGCTCGCAGCGCAGGTCCTCGGGATCGGCGAAGTCGCGCAGGTAGTCGTAGCCGGCGAAGAGCTCGTCGGCGCCCTCGCCGGTGAGCACGACCTTGACGTGCTCGGCGGTCATGCGGGCGAGGAAGAAGTTCGGCACCGCGCTGCGCACCAGGCCCGGGTCGAACGACTCGATCGAACGCACCACATCGGGCAGCGCGGCGATCGCCGCTCAGGTG
>DATMJM010000106.1:0-8120 GCA_035553935.1 Solirubrobacteraceae bacterium | reverse complement strand
GCGGCGTCTACCGCGGCCACGTCGCCGCCCCATGAGCGCGCGCCGGCCCCGCGTGCTGTTCATCTCGCCCGATGCCGTCGGCGAGCACATGCGCGGCATGGGCATCCGCTACACCGAGCTCGCGCGCGCGCTCGCGCCGCATGCAGACGTCAGCGTGGCGACCGGCGACCTGCGCGGCGGCGGTGCCCCGCCGGAGGGCGTGCGGGTGACCGGCTACGAGCCGCACGCGCCGGGCGCGCTGCGCGCGGAGATCGCGCGGGCGGACGCGATCGCCGCACCGCCGCAGTGGCCCGTCGTCACGGGCTGGATGCGACGCTCCGGCGCGCGGCTCGTCTTCGACCTCTACGCCCCCGAGACGCTGGAGACGCTGGAGCTGTTCTCCGATCGCCCCGCCGCGCTGCGACGGCTGATGGTCGCGCTGACGGTCGACCGGCTCGAGGACGCGCTGCGCAGCGGGCATCACTTCATGTGCGCCGGGACGGCGCAGCGCGACCTCTACGTCGGGGCGCTGCTCGCGGCGCGCCGGCTCGCGCCGGCCGTCTACGACCGCGACCCGAGCCTGCGCTCGCTGCTCGACGTCGTCCCGTTCGGCGTGCCCTCCCAACCACCCGCCGCAGGGGACGCCGGCGCGATCCGCGCGACGCTGCCGCAGATCGGGGCGGGCGACGAGATCGTGCTGTGGAACGGAGGGCTGTGGAACTGGTTCGACGCGCCGACGGCGATCCGCGCGATCGACCTGCTGGCCGCGCGGCGGCCGGGGGTGCGGCTCGTGTTCATGGGCACCGGCGACGGTCCGGCGGGGGCCGCTGCAGCGGCCGAGGCGCGCGCGCTCGCAGCGTCGCTGGGACTGCTCGGCGGCGCGGTCCAGTTCAACGAGCACTGGGTCTCCTACGACCGGCGCGGGGCGTGGCTGCTCGAGGCCGACTGCGCCGTCGCGGCCGCGCGCGACCATCTGGAGACGCGATTCGCGTTTCGCACGCGGGTGCTCGACTGCTTCTGGGCCGGCCTTCCGGTCGTCTGCACCCGTGGCGACGAGCTCGCGTCGCGCGTCGCGCGCGACGGCCTCGGGGCGGTCGTGGACCCCGCCGATCCCGCGGCGCTCGCCGCGGCGATCGAGACGGTGCTCGACCGCGGCCGCAGCTCCTACGCGCCGCGTCTGGCCCAGGCGGCGGCCGATCACGCGTGGCCCGTCGTCGCCGCACCGCTGCGCCGCTGGGTGACCAGCTCCGAGCCGCCGCCGGCAGCGCCGCGCGCCGGCGCGATCGCACTGCGGCGGCCCGGCCATGGCCTGCGGCGGGCGGCCTATCGCGCAGCTCGCCGCACGCTGCAGGTCGCGCGCGTCGAGTGGCCCTCGCTGTAGCTCGAGCTGACGCTGTCGGTAGCGTGCGCGGGCGATGGCGATCGCCAACGAACCGTGCCGCGTGTGCGGCGCAGCGACGTCGCCGATGCTCACGGCGCGCGATCGCAACCGCGAGGTCGACGATCGCGAGTTCGGCTATGTCCGCTGCGACGCGTGCGCGACGATCCAGCTCTCGGACGTCCCCCGCGACCTCGGGCCGTACTACGACGACGGCTACCACGGCGTCCCCGCGCCTGCCGACCTGCGGGCGCGCCTGCCGCTGGAGGCGCACAAGATCGACCTGCTGGCGACGCATGTCGAGCCTGGCCGCCTGGTCGAGATCGGTCCCAGCTTCGGCGCCTTCGCACTGGCCGCGCGCGAGGCCGGCTACGACGTCACGGGGATCGAGATGGACCCGGCGTGCTGCGCCTACCTGGAGGGCACGGTCGGCGTGCGCGCCATCCAGAGCTCGCGCTCGCAGGAGGTGCTGGCCGAGCTGCCGCCCAGCCGCGTGATCGCGATGTGGCACGTGCTCGAGCACCTGGAGCACCCCGTGCAGGTGCTGGAGGCGGCGGCCGCCAACCTCGAGCCCGGCGGCGTGCTGGCGATCGCCGTTCCGAATCCCCAGTCGCTCGGGTTCGCCGTCATGCGACGACGCTGGGCGCACCTCGACGCGCCGCGCCACCTGACCCTGCTGCCGTTGGCGACGCTCGTCGCGCAGGCCCGCGGGCTGGGCCTCGAGCACGTCGCCACGCGGACGGCGGATCCGTTTGCCCGGCACTGCAACCGCTTCGCATGGGAGTACGCGCTGCGGCGGCGGCCCGCCAGCGGTCCGTCACCGCTGACCGTGGTGCTCGCGAGCCACGCCGTCGAGCGACTGATGGCGCCCGTCGAGCGGCGCGGGCTGCGCAGCGCCGCCTACACGGTGCTGCTGCGGCGGCCCGCGAGCACGTCGTCGACGCCACGGGGCGCCGGTGGAAGCTGAGCCCCGGCTGACCGTCGCCATCCTCTCCTACGACGGCCGCGAGCTGCTGGAGATCGCGCTGCCCTCGCTCGCCGCGCAGCGATTTCGCGACTTCCGCACCGTCGTCGTCGACAACGGCTCGTCCGACGACACCGTCGCGTGGCTGCGCGAGCACTGGCCGGACGTCGAGATCGTCGCCCTGCCCGAGAACGTCGGCGTCACCGCCGCGCTCAACGTCTGCGTCGACGCCGCCCGCGGCACGGAGCTCGTGGCCCTCCTGAACAACGACCTCGAGCTCGATCCGGACTGCCTCGGCGAGCTCGTCGCGGCCCTCGAGCGCCACCCCGCCGCGGGGTCGGCGGCCGCCAAGCTGCTGGACTTCCACGATCGCGGCGTCATCGACGGCGCCGGCGACATCTTCATCTGGCACGGGCTCCCGGCGCGGCGCGGGCACGGCGAGCGCGACCGCGGGCAGTACGACGCGCCGCAGGCCGTCTTCGGCGCGTGCGGCGCGGTCGCCGTCTACCGCCGCGACGCGCTGTCCTGCGTCGGGCGCTTCGACGAGAGCTTCTTCGCCTTCTACGAGGACTCCGACTGGTCGTTCCGCGCTCAGCTGCTCGGCTGGGAATGCCGCTACGTGCCGTCGGCGGTCGCCTACCACATGGGATCTGCGACGGTCGGGAGCGCCGCTACGGACTTCACGCGCTACCACCTGTGGCGCAACGGCATCTGGCTCGTGGCGAAGAACTATCCCGCGCGAGCGCTGCTGCTCCAGGCGCCGCGGCTGGCGCTGGCGCAGGCCGGCCATCTGCGGGATGCGCTGCGCGAGCGCCGCCTGGGGATCTGGCGCCGTGCCGTCGCCGATGCCGCTCGCGGGCTGCCGGACGTGCTGCGCCGGCGCAGGGCCGTGCAGCGGGGACGCGCGCGCAGCCTGCGCGAGCTCGACGCGGTCGTCGGCTCCGGCCGCTGACGCACGTGACGCTTCCCGCCCGTCCCCACGCGCGTGCCGGATGAGCCCGCCGCTGCCCGAGGACGACCTCCGCATCGGCGTCCCCCCGGCGCCCGACGACTACGACATCCTGGACAGCCGGCGCGCCGGCGCGATCGCGATGCGCGGCGGCGCGATGCGCACGCTCGCCTTCTCGGGCAGCCTGCTGCTCGCGCTGCTCACGGCGCCGCTCGTCGTCCGCCATCTCGGCGACGTCGACTTCGGCCGCTACTCGACCGTCCTGGCGATCGTCGCCATCGTGACGGGCCTCACGGAGGGCGGCGTGAACTCCGTCGCCATGCGCGCGCTCTCGTCGGCCGCCGACCGGCGCGAGCGCGACCGGATCATGGCCGACCTGCTCGGCCTGCGGATGGTCCTCTCGACGGCGGGAATCCTGATCGCCGTCGGCTTCACGCAGCTCGCCGGCTACGGGGGGGGTCTCGTGCTCGGCGCGCTGCTCGCGGGGATCGGGATGCTGCTGACGGTCACGCAGACGCTGTTCGCCGCCGTGCTGCAGACGCGGATGCGCTTCGGGATCGCCTCCGCGATCGAGCTCGGCCGCGGCGTGCTGACGGCGGCGCTGCTCGTGGTCTTGGTCATCGCGGGCGCGGGCGTGCTCGCCTTCCTGGCGATCATCATCCCGGCCGCGCTGCTGTCGCTGATCGCGACCGTCTACGTCGTGCGCGGAACGACGGTCCTGCGGCCGGCGTTCGCAGTCGATCGCTGGCTGCCGCTCATGCGCGAGACCGCCGTGTTCGCGATCGCGGTCGCGATCAACTCGCTGTACTTCCGCGTGACGCTCGTGATCATGTCGCTCGTCGCGACCGCGCAGCAGACAGGCGAGTTCGCGATCTCCTTCCGGGTCATGGAGGTGCTCATCGGCGTGCCGGCGATCCTCGCGAGCGCGGCCTTCCCGATCCTGTCGCGCTCGGCCCGCGACGACCGCGAGCGCTTCGACTGGGCGAGCGGCCGGCTCTTCGAGCTGTCCCTGCTCAGCGGCGTGCTGCTGAGCCTCGTGCTCTGCCTCGGCGCGCCGTTCGTCGTCGAGGTGCTGACCGGCTCGAGCACGCATCCGGCGGCCGACGTGCTGCGCATCCAGTCGCTGGCGATGATCGCGATCTTCGTCGTCAGCGCGACCGGCTACCCGCTGCTGAGCCTGCACCGCCACCGCGAGATCCTCGCCGCCAACCTCGGCTCGCTGGCGGTGGTCGCGATCCTCGCGCTCGCGCTCGCGCCGCGCATCGGGGCGCAGGGCGGCGCGATCGCCGCGGTGGCGGCCGACTTCACGCTCTGCGTCGCCTACGTCGCGGCGCTTGGCCGCAACGGGCCGCGGCTGCCGCTGGGCGCCGTCCCCGTGGCGCTCGGCGCGGGTGGCGCCGCCTACGTCGCCGGGTCGCTCGTCGGCGTGCATCCGCTCGTCGAGGCGAGCGCCGCGCTCGCGCTGTTCCTCGGGCTGCTGCTCGTGCTGCGCCGCTTTCCTGCGGAGGTGCGCGAGCTCCTGCGCCGGCGGGCCGCGCCCCGATGACGTGCCGTGCAGACTGACGCGATGCACGTCGGCCTGAACCTCGTCTTCCTCGTCCCCGGCGAGCAGGGTGGGATGGAGGTCTACGCCCGCGAGCTGCTGCGCGCGCTGCCGGCGGAGCGGCCCGACCTGCGGATCACCGCGTTCGTCAACCGCGAGGCGCGCGCGGCCGGCGGCGAGTGGGACCAGTTCGCCGAGGTCGTCGAGGTGCCGGTCTTCGCGCGCAGCCGCGTGCAGTGGGTCCGCGGCGAGCAGCAGCTGCTGCCCGGCCTCGCGCGGCGCGCGGGGATCGACGTGCTGCACAGCCTCGCCAGCACGGCGCCGGCGCGCGGGCGCTTTCGCCGCGTCGTGACGATCCACGACCTGCTCTACCGCGTCGTGCCGGACGCGCACTTCGGGATCCTCGGGCTCGGCATGCGCGTGCTGATCCCGCTCGCCGCGCACCGCTCGCACCGGGTCATCGTCGACTCGCAGTCCACCCGCGGCGACGTGCGCCGCCACCTGCGCGTGCCCGAGCACAAGCTCGACGTCGTCCCGCTCGGCGTGGGCACGACGACCGCCGCCGAGCCCGAGCCGGCCGCCGTCCTGCGCGAGCGCCACGCGCTCGGCGACCGGCAGGTGCTGCTCTCCGTGTCGGCCAAGCGCCCGCACAAGAACCTCGCGCGCCTGCTCGAGGCGCTCGCCGCGATCCCCGGCGAACGCCGCCCGGTGCTCGTCATCCCCGGCTACCCGACGCCCTACGAGGCGACCCTGCGCGCGCGCGCCGAGCAGCTCGGCGTGAGCGGCGACCTGCGCCTGCTGGACTGGGTCTCCGGGGCGGAGCTGGAGGGCCTGTACGCGCTCGCCGCAGCGTTCGTGTTCCCCTCGCTGTACGAGGGCTTCGGGCTGCCCGTGCTCGAGGCGATGCGCCGCGGCGTGCCGGTCGCCTGCTCGGACCGCAGCTCGCTGCCGGAGGTCGCAGGCGATGCGGCGCTGATGTTCGATCCCGACGACGCGTCCGCGATCACCGCCGCCGTCGAACGCGTGCTCGGCGACCCGGCCGAGGCCGAGCGGCTGCGCGCGGCCGGCCGCGCGCAGGCGCAGCGCTTCACCTGGGCGGCGACGGCGCGCGTAACGGCCGCAAGCTACGAGCGCGCGATGGCGCGACGCGGATCGGCGTAGGCCGCCGCCACCAGGTCCAGCGAGCTCGACAGCGACAGGCGGCCGCGGTTGCGCTCGAACCATGCCGCCGTCGAGGCACGCAGCGGCGCGCCCGCCGCGCGCACGCGCAGGATCGCGGCCGCGATGTCCCGCGGCTCGGCGGAGGCGGCGACGAAGCCGTTGTCGCCCTCGTCGACAAGCTCGGTCGCCGCGTTGTCGGGGTCTGCCACGACGATGCTCGGCACGCCGCGCGCCGACGCCTCGACGACGACCATGCCGTAGCCCTCGCGGCGCGACGGCAGCACCATGCACAGCGCCGACGCCAGCGTCTGCTCGAGGTCGGCGCGATCGACGAAGCCGGGCGCGCTCGCGACGTCGCCGAGGCCGAGCTCGTCGATCAGGCGCAGCACCTCGCCGCGCTCGGGACCGTCGCCGAAGACCACGAGCCGCAGCTCGGGCGCCTCGTCGCGCAGCGCCGCGAAGCCGCGCACGAGCGCCGGGGCGCGCTTCTCGGGGATGTGGCGCCCGACGAAGACGACGAGCGGCTGCGCCGCGTGCGGCGCGCCCGCCGCCGGCGGCAGCTCCTGCAGCCCGGTCAGCACCTCGACCTCGCCGTGCACGCCCTCGGCGCGCAGCCGCTCGGCGGTCGACCGCGCGAGCGTGAAGGCACGCTGCGGGACGCGCAGGCAGAGCTTCTGCACCGCCCAGCCGACGCGCCCTCCGGCGGCGCCGAGGTAGTCGCGCCAGTATGCGCGCGACCACAGCTCGAACCAGTCGACGACGAGCCCGTAGCGCCGCACGGGGCGCACGAGCGCCGCCGCGAGCAGGGAGAAGAACGGAAACGAGGCGGTGTGCACGACGTCGTAGCGCCCGCCGTGGCGCAGCAGGTGCCACAGGACGCCGGCGCCGAAGACGAGCGGCGGGGCGATCCTGCGGCGGTCGCCGGTGTAGAGCGCCATCCGCGGGCCGGCCACCCGCACGCTGGCGCCCGGCAGCTCGGGGCTGACGCCGCGATCCCACTGGCGCAGCGTGAGGTACGTCACCTCGTGGCCGTCGGCGGCGAGCCGCTCGGCGAGGTTGCGATACCAGCGCTCGCCGCCGCCGATCGTGTACGGAAACAGGCAGTCGTAGACGATCAGGATCCGCATGCCGCGGCCAGCGTTTCAGATCGCGTCGACCCACTAGGCTCTGATTCGCGCAACCTTCGCGTCCCCACGCGTTGAAGCGTCCGTGGGTGTCCGTCCGGCGCCCGCTGAGCACCGCTCCATGGCCTCGACCCACAGCACATCAGCCGGGACTGAAGAGACCTCCTCGCCCGTCGCGGCGATCGAGGTCTCGGTCGTCATTCCGTGCCTCAACGAGGCCGCGAACATCGAGCAGTGCGTCCGCCGCTCGCAGGCCGCGCTCGACGAGGCGGGCATCGCCGGAGAGGTCGTCGTCGCCGACAACGACTCCGACGACGGCAGCGCCGAGCTCGCCGCCGCGGCCGGCGCGCGCGTCGTGCACGAGCCGCGGCGCGGCTACGGGTCGGCGTACCTCGCGGGCTTCGCGGCCGCCCGCGGCGAGTACATCGTGATGCTCGACGCCGACCTGACGTACCCCTTCGACAAGATCCCGCGCTTCGTCGAGGAGCTGCGCGAGGGGGCGCAGCTCGTCATGGGCGACCGGATGGACAACATCGAGCCCGGCGCGATGCACTGGATGCACCGCTACATCGGAAACCCGCTGCTCAGCGGCACGCTCAACCTCTTCTTCCGCACGGGCATCCGCGACGCGCACTGCGGCATGCGCGGCTTCCGGCGCGACGTCCTGCCGGTGCTCGACCTGCGCACGACCGGGATGGAGTTCGCATCGGAGATGGTGATCCGCGCGTCGAAGGAGAAGCTCGACATCCGCGAGTTCCCGATCGCCTACGCGCCGCGCGGCGGCGAGTCGAAGCTCTCGCGCTTCCGCGACGGCTGGCGCCACCTGCGCTTCCTGCTCGTCCACAGCCCGACGCACCTGTTCATCGTGCCGGGCGCGGTGATGCTGCTCATCGGCCTGATCATCTCGGTGATCTCGCTCAGCCAGCTCCCGATCTTCGGTCGCGAGTGGAACCTGCACACGCTCGTGGCGGGCGAGCTGCTGTGCGTCGTCGGCGTGCAGATCGTCGCGCTCGGCCTCTGCG
>DATMJM010000105.1:0-7658 GCA_035553935.1 Solirubrobacteraceae bacterium | reverse complement strand
GCCGGTGATGGCGAAGAAGGCCACGATCGCGGTGCCGGCGCGCAGAACCTCCTCGACGCCGCCCTTGCCGACGACGCCGACGTAGCGCGCGAGCGCGATCGCCGACACGCTCGCGACCGCGAGCGCAACCCACGCCAGCACGCGGTTGGAGCGCTCCGTCAGGCCCGGCGGCCGGTCCGGCGGCGCAGCCGCGCCGGCATCCTCGTGCCCGCCGGCGGGCGGCTGCGGCGCGATCTGCAGCGTGAGATCCCCGCGCGCTCGCTCGTCGGTCTGGACGTCCATGGCTCGCATTGTCGAGCACCGGCGGCGCGCGAGGCGCCACGCCGCGCGCTCAGGAGGGCGCTCGCTTCAGCCGGGCCCGCAGCAGGCCCGGCCCGCCGGCGTAGGCGAGACCCTCGTCGATGCTCGCGTAGATGTCGTGATCGGCCCGCAGGCCGTTGCGCGCCGTCCACTGCACCTGCCAGCCGGCGAAGCTCTCGGCGACGTCCCAGCTCAGCGAGTGCGGCTCGGTCGCCGTCGGCTCGTGGCCGACCTCGACGGTCAGCAGCCAGGTCGCGCCGGGCGCGGCGACGCGCGTGATCTCGCCCACCGCGCGGTCGACGTCGTCGACGTGGTCGAGCGAGTTGAGGCTCGCGACGACGTCGAACGACGCGTCGCCGAACGGCATCCGCTCCGCGGGCGCACGGACGTAGGACATCGCGTGGCGCTCGATGCCGAGCTCGCGGTAGCGGTCGGCGAGCGGGTCCAGGCCGACCCGCGCCGCAGCGCCCGTCGCCCACTCCAGGCTGCCGCGCGGGCCGCACCCGACGTCGAGCACCCGCTTGCCATGAAAGAAGGCCGGCTCGAGGCCGAACTGCGCCGTGAAGACGTGCTCGTAGTGGGCGTTGCCGAGGACGCCCTCGATCTCCAGGCGTCCCCTCCAGTAGCCCATCTCGGCGTCGTCCTTCGACGGGGCGCGCAGCCTCTCGCGCACCCGCGCAGCCATCGATCGGGCCATCGGCGCGAGCGTAGCAGCGCGCCCGAGCATCTAGGCTGCGCGGCCCTGATGCCCCTGCAGGACTTCCTCGCCGGCGCGGCGCTGTTCGCGGTCATGCTCGCGGCGGTCGCCGCGGCCACCGGTCTCGTCGCCCGCCGCCGGCTGCGCCACCTCGACCGCCTCGAGCTCGCGGCGGCGATCGTGGTCACGGGGACCGCGATCCTGATCGCGATCCACCTCGTGCCGCTCATGCTCGGCGTGCTCGCCCGCGGGACGGTGCTCGCCGCGGCCGCGCTGAGCGTCGGCCTGGCGGCGCTCGTCAGGCCGGCAGGCGAAGCGGAGGCGGCGCCGGAGGAGCGCGCGGAGCCGCCGCCGAGCGGGCGCCTCTCCTGGGCGCTCGCCGCGCTCGCCGCCGCCTACGCGGCGGCCGTCGCGCTGGCGAACCTCGGGCGCTGGGGCGGCGACGAGGTCATCGGCGACGACCCGACGTCGTTTCACCTGCCGGGCATCGCGCGCTGGATCCAGGACGGCACCGTGTGGAAGATCGACCAGTTCGTCCCGCTGCTGGCACAGGGCTACTACCCCAACAACGGGGACGTCGTCCTGCTCAGCACGATCCTGCCGTGGCACAACGACTTCCTCGTCCGGCTGGCCCCCGCCTTCTTCCTGGCGACGACCGCGGTCGCGGTCTTCACCGTCGCGCGCGAGCTGCGCGCGCCGCACGCCGCGTCGCTGCTGGCGGCCGCCGCGATCGTGTCGCTGCCCGTCGTCGGCTTCGTGACGATCCCGCGCGCGCTGCCGGACTCGATCATGTGGACGACGTTCGCCTGCGGGATCCTGTTCGGGCTGCGCCACGCGCGGACCGGCCGGCGCGCCGACCTCGTCCTCGCCGGCGTCGCGCTCGGGATCGCCGCCGGGACGAAGTGGTACGGCGTCACCTCGGTTCCGGTCGTCATCGTCGTCTGGCTCGTCGCGAGGCTGCTCGCGGCGCGCCGGGCGCAGGCCGCCGCACCGCCGCGGGCGGTCCTGCGCGACGGCCTGCTCGTGTGCGGGCTCGCGCTCGCCGGCACCGCCGTCTGGCTGGCGCGCAACCTCGTGGCGTCGGGCAATCCCGCCTTCCCGCTGAACGTCGAGCTGTTCGGCGTGACGATCTTCGGCGCCCCGCGCGACGTCGTCCGCGACGAGATCGGGTTCTCGATCGCCGACTACGCCGGCGAGCCCGCGGTCCTCGCCGACGTCGCGATCAAGATCGTCGAGGGGCTGGGAGCGGCACCGCTGCTCGGGGCGGCCGGCCTCGCCGTGGCGCTCGCGCTCGCCCGCCGCGGCGGGCGAGCGTCCGATCGGCGCGTGCTCGTGCTCGCGGCCGCCGCGGTGGCGCTCGCGGTCGCCTACACGATCACGCCGGCGACGGCGCTCGGCCTGCGCGGCACGCCGTCGCTCGCGCACGCGAACACGCGCTACGCGATCCCGGCGCTGATCGTCGCGCTGCCGCTGCTCGCCTGGACGACCGGACGGCTCGCGCCCGTCGCCGGGCGGGCGGTCGAGGCGATGCTCGCGCTCGCGGTGCTCCATGGCGCCCACGACGGCTACGACGTCGCCGGCGCGGGCGACGTGGTCGCCGCCGCGGTCGCGCTCGCCGTCGCCGCCGCCGGCGCCTGGCTGCTGTGGCGGCTGCGCGGTCGGCGGGCGGTCCTCGCCGCGGCGGCGACCGCCGCCGCGCTCATCGCGCTCGCCGCCGGCAACCGCATGCAGGACCGCATCAACGACGATCGCTACCGCACCTTCGATCCGGCGCTCAGCGCGCTGCTCGACGCGGCGCCGGCCGACCGGCGCGTCGGCCTCGAGTTCGCGACGTACTGGTCGCTCGGCGACCTCTCGCCCATCTGGCCGGCGTTCGGCAGCCGGCTGGAGAACGACGTCGAGTTCGTCGGGCGGTTCGTCGACGGCTTCCTCACCCCGTACTACGACGAGCCGCGCTTCCGGACCGCGCTGGACCGCGGCGACTACGACGTGCTCGCCGTCGGGCGAAGCTCGATCCCGCGGCAGAACACTCCCGCAGAGCAGTGGGCGATCGACGCCGGCTGGCGCACGATCGCGCTCAGCGCGCGCATGCGCGTGCTCGTTCCGCCGGCGTAGCTTCAGACGCGGGCGTACGGATCGCGGCGCCCGAGCGCCGCGCGCAGCACCGGCACGGCGAGCAGCAGCGCCAGCGCACGGTCGCGCGGGGCCGGCGGGCGCAGCTCGAAGGACCGCCGCAGCTGCTCGCGCGCGCCCGCATAGTCGCGCTCGCGCACGAGGCCGCGCGCCCAGGCGAGGCGGTCGGCCGCCTCCACGCGCCGCCGCGCCTCCCCGTCGACGAGCGCCGCGTGCGTCTCGTGGACGTGCAGCTGCGCGCTCGCGAGGCCGGCGACGTCGCCCGACAGCGCGCCGGGCGAGCGGCGGTAGCGCACGACCGCGCGCGGCTCCATGAAGAACGCGTGCCCGCGCGCGAGCAGCCGCAGCCACAGGTCCCAGTCCTCGGCGCGCGGCAGCGGGAACTCCAGGCCGCCGGCGTCGAGCACGGCGGCGCGGCGCAGCAGCGCGCTCGAGACGCACAGCGGGTTGCGCTCGTACAGCAGCCCCAGCAGGTCGTCGGCAGCGTGCAGGCCCGCCGGCAGCTCGTCCCAGGTCTCGCCGGTCAGCCGCCCGTCGAGCCCGACGATCCGCGCGTGGCCGAAGCACGCCGCGGGCGCCCGATGCGCCTCGAGCGCCCGCAGCTGCGCGGCGTGCTTGCCGGGCTCCCACACGTCGTCTGCGTCGCAGAAGGCGACGAGCTCGGTGTCGAGCTGCGCGAGCCCCGTCGCACGCGCGGCGGCCAGCCCGCGGCGCTCGGGATGGCGGACGAGCCGGCAGTGCGGCGCGTGATCGGCCAGCAGCGCGATCGGCTGCGGCGACCCGTCGTCGACGACGACCACCTCCTGTGGCCGCGGGACCTGGCCGAGGATGCCGTCGAGCGTCTCGGCGAGCAGCGCGGGCCAGCCGTGGACGGGGACGATCACGCCGGTCTGCATCGCCGCCGGACCGTAGCGGAGACACGGCACCGGGCCGCCGCGCTGCCGGACCCGTCACCATCGTGGGGCGATGCCGTTGCCGATCGTCACCGAGCGCCTCGTCCTGCGCGCCTACGAGCCCGAGGATCTCGAGCAGCTGCACGCCGTCCTCTACAGCGACGAGGCCGCGATGGCGCTGCTCGGCGGGCCGCGCGACCTTGCGGGCACGCGGGCGGCGCTCGAGCGCTCGATGGACCAGCAAGACCAGGACGGCTACTCGTTCTGGCCGGTGATCGAGCGCGAGAGCGGGCTGCTGGTCGGCGAGGCCGGGCTCTTCCCGCTGGAGCCCGACGGGCCCGACGTCGCGCTGGGCTACGCGCTCGGCTCCACCTACTGGGGGCGCGGCTACGCCACGGAGGCGTCGCGCGCGGTGCTGGCCGAGGCGTTCGGGCCGCTCGCGATGGAGCGCCTCGTCGCGATCACGCGCGAGGCCAACGCCGGCTCGCGTCGCGTGCTGACGAAGCTCGGCTTCCGCGCGCACGGCCTGCGCCACGTGTGGGGCGCCGAGCAGCTGTTCTTCAGCCTCGAGCGCGCGGCCGCGCTGGCGGCCACCGGCTGAGCGGGCCATCGGCTCCTCCTCTGCGGCCGCCGTCGTTGCCGGCCGCTCATCGCCCCCGCCGCTGGCGGCGCAGCTCGGCGAGCAGCAGCTTGGAGTGCATCGCCCCGATGAGCTCGCGCAGCGGCTCGGCGCCGGAGGCGACGATCTCGACGGCGCGCTCGGGCTCGATCTCGTCGGCAAGGCGCTCGAGCAGCGTGCGCACCTCCTCCTCGACGAGTGCAGCCAGCGCCTCTCGATAGCGCAGCGCGTCGTGGGCGGTGAAGCCGAGCGCCTCGTCGTAGCCGCCGGCGCGGAAGCGGCTGACGGCCTTGATGATCGCGATGTCGTCGGCGTCGTAGCCGCGGCTCGTCGGCGACAGGATCTCGAGCTCGGCGAGGCGCTCGAGCACGTTGCGCGGCACGCCGAAGCGCTGCTGCGCCTCCGCCCTGGCGATCCGCTCGCCTGCCTGCGCGGCAGCCGTCGCGTGCTCGAGGATGCGGTCCTCGAGCTCGATCATCGCTTGCGCTCGCTCCGGGCCGGACTCGAGCACGACGCGGATGAGCTTCAGCGGCATGTAGCGCTCCTCCTGCAGGCGCTTGATGAGCTTCACGCGGTCGACGAGCTCGGGGCGGTACCAGGCCATGTTGCGCGAGCTGCGCACGACGAGCTCGTCGCCGCCGAGCAGGCCCTCGCGCAGGTAGTGCTTGATCGTTCCGGCGCTGACGCCCGAGCGCTCGGCCAGCTCGCTGATCTTCAGCAGCCCGTCGCCGTTCATGCGAGGAACGACCGGTGGGCGCGGTCCGAATCCGCGGGCGGGCCCGCGACGGCGCCCGCCTCGAGCAGCGCCGCGATCCGGGCGTCGCCGTAGCCCGCCGCGCGCAGGACCTCCGCGGTGTGCTCGCCGATCGCGGGGCCGGGCAGGCGGTTGCAGTCCGGCGGCGTGCGCGACAGCTTCACGGGCGCGCCGAGCAGCCGGACGGGCGCTGCGGCGCCCGGCTGGTCGAGGCCCACGACCATCTCGCGCGCGCGGACGTGCTCGGACGACAGCGCCTCGTCGAGATCGAGCACGGGCTCCAGGCAGCATTCGTGCTCGGCGGCGAACGCCTCCCAGTCCGCGCGCGTGCGGGCGGCGAAGATCGCCTCGACCTCGGCGTGCGCGGCACTGCCGGGCGCCGCGAACTGCTGCGCGACGAGGTCGTGGCGTTCGACGCCGCGACACCACGCCGCCCAGAACTTCGGCTCGAGCGCGCCGAGCGTCACCCAGCCGCCGTCCGCGCAGGCGTAGGGCCGGTAGCAGATCAGCCCGCCCGCGAGCTCCAGCGCGCCGCGCCGCGGCACCTCGCCGTCGGCGAGGTGGCGTGCGGCCACGAGCGCCAGCCACGACAGCGCGCCGTCGGCCATCGCGACGTCCACGACCTGGCCCTCCCCTGTGCGCTCGGCCTCGCGCAGCGCGGCGAGGATCCCGAAGGCCGCCATCAGCGCGCCGCCGCCGAGGTCGGCGATCTGGCCCGCGGCCGGCACGGGCGGGCCGTCGCGCTCGCCGGTCAGCCCGAGCAGCCCGACGAGGCCGAGGTAGTTCATGTCGTGGCCCGGGCGGTCGCGCAGCGGGCCGTCCTGGCCGTAGCCGGTGATCGCGCAGTAGACGATCCGCGGGTTGACGGCCCGCATCGCCTCCCAGCCGACGCCGAGGCGGTCGAGCACGCCGGGCCGGAAGGACTCGAGCACGACGTCGTGCTCGCGCACGAGGTCGAGCAGCACCGCGCGCCCCGCCTCCTGCTTGAGGTCGACGCGGATCGAGCGCTTGTTGCGGTTCAGCGCGAGAAACAGCGCCGAGGCGGCGCTGTGCTGCGCGCCCTCGACGTGCGGTGGCGCCCAGCGGATGTAGTCGCCCATGCCCGTGTCCTCGACCTTCAGCACGCCGGCGCCGTAGTCGGCGAGCAGCAGCGAGCAGAAGCCGCCCGGCAGCAGGCGGCTGAGGTCGAGTACGCGGACGCCGTCGAGCGGCAGGGTCATGCGTTCACCATCCCGAGCATCTCGCGCGCCTGCGCGACGGTCGCGACGCGCCGCCCGGCGTCCTCCGCCGGGGCCGCGCGACGAGGTCGCCGTTGGAGCGCGCCAGCTCGCCGTCGGGCAGGCAGAGGTTGTCCTCGAGGGCGCGTCGAAGCACTGGTGCTCGGGGCGGATGCCGAGCTCGTTCATGGCCTCGAGCAGCTCGATGATCTCGTCGAACGGGTTGGCGAGCACCCGTGCGGAAGACGAAGGCCCTGCGCGCGGCCGAGTAGATGGCCCAGTTCATCGAGCCCATGTTCAGCGCCGCGACGCCCGCGCGCCGCGCGCGCAGGTAGGCGATCCGCTTGCCGGGCAACACGCCGATCGCGCCGGTCGAGTAGTTGACGATCACGTCGTCGCCGCCCAGCTCGGCGCGGATTGCCCCGGTGATCGCGCGGAAGTCCTCGACCGCGGCGTGTAGCGGATCGCCGGGCACTGCTCGCGGTTGGCGAGCGCGCCCGAGATCGCGCACGTGATGATCACCGGGTCGTCGAGGCTCATGGCAGGGCGCAAAGAGTAGAACCAGCCACTTCTCACTTCGCCGCCCGCGGCAGCCGGAGGGATGCCGCACGGCCTCCCGGCGCCGGGAGGCCGCGATGAGGCCCGCACCCCATTGCGCACGATCGGCGCGAGCGGCCAGGATCACGCGATGCGCGTGCGATCGGCATGCCGATGACCACATCTTCCGCCGTCGCTTCGCCGGACCGGGCGCGTGGTAGACCTGCCCCTGTGACGGTGACGACCCGGCGATCGCTCGGCTGGCGCGTCTTCCTGACGAACGCGCTGGTGCTGGTCGGCGTCTCGGCGTTCTTCGTCCTCACGCCGGCCACGATCAGCTCGCCGGTGGTCATCTCGGAGCTGATCGTCCTGGTGGCGGCGATCAGCGTGACGCTGTTCGTGAACCTGATCCTGCTCGACCGTGCCTTCGCTCCGCTCGACGAGCTGCGCCGGCTGATGCAGGTCATCGATCCGCTGCGCCCCGGCCGCCGCGTCACGCTCGAGCGAG
>DATMJM010000104.1:0-4624 GCA_035553935.1 Solirubrobacteraceae bacterium | reverse complement strand
GTCCGGGTCGGCCCCCCGACCCGGACCGGCTGCGAGCGGCTCCTAGTCAGGAACTACACCTAGTCCTCGAACCAGATCGAGAACGGCCGGTCGGCGGCTGCACCGTCGCTGAGGTCGAACGTCCTGACCTGCACCTGCCCGGCGCAATCGCCCGTCGAGACGGTGGTCAGCGACACGTACGCGGTGGCGAAGACATCGGGCTGGCCGCCGTCGAAGACGGCTTGCGGCGTGACCATGACGTTCCTCGGCGTGAACGGCAGGCCGGTGAAGCAGACCATCCCGGTCTGCGTGTCGGCATCGATGTTGGCCTGGACGATGTTGCTGCTCTTCGAGCTGATCACGGTGCCGGTCGAGCTGACGGTCGCATACGCCACAGCGCTGCCGGCTGGGCCCGCAGGGCCCGCGGGGCCGGTCGCGCCCGTCGCGCCGGTCGCCCCCGTCGCCCCCGTCGCCCCCGTCGGTCCGGCGGGGCCTGCCGGCCCGGCCGGCCCGGCCGGCCCGGGCTGCCCGGTGGCGCCCGGTGCACCGGCCGGCAGCTCGCCGAGCTTGAAGTCGCGGGCCAGCAGCGAGCGGTCCCTGACCTTCGGCGACGTGACGCTGCTGTTGGCCAGGTCGGCGCTCTTGACCTGGCCGTTGCCGATGTCGACGGACTTGACCTGGCCGTTGACGATGTCGCCGCTGCGCACGCTGTTGGCGGCGTAGGCCGTGCCGCCCAGCGCGACCACGAGCGCCATCGTCGCCGTCACGTTCGCGTAGCGTCCCTGCTTGAAGATTCCCTTCATGACCCCTCCTTGGAAGACGGTGAGGCCGCGAGCCTACGCGCGCTTGACCACCCGCGGCAACTGTGACATGCGTCCACCTCCCTATCCTCCGCAGTCGTGTCCGACGAGCGCCTAGCGATCGCCCACGTGACGCCGTATCCCTGGGGTGCCGGGCGTCAGGAGATCACGACGTACGCGCAGCGCACCACCGCCGAGCTCTCCGGCCGCGGACATCAGGTGCTGATCGTCGCCCCGTCGCGCTCCACCGAAGCGGTGCGCGAGACGCGCCAGGCGATCAACGCCGCGCGCGAGGATCCCGCGTCGCTGCTGCCCGCGCCCGGAGCGCCGCCGCGCGTGCTGGCGGTCGGCGACGCGCTGCCGGACCTGCCCGGCGGCCCGCGCCGCGCGCCGGCCCTGCCGGTCGACGTCTCGCGGACGATCGAGAACCTGCTGACGATCGTGCCGCTGGACATCTGCCACGTCCACGAGCCGTTCGCCCCCTCGACGTCGAGCGCCGCGCTGCGCCACTCGCGCGCGCTGAACGTCGGAACCTTCCATGCGCCGACCGAGCGCCTGCTGTCGACGCAGGTCGCGCGCAAGCTCGTCTCGCTCGTGCTCGGGCGCCTGGATGCGCGCACCGCGAGCTTCGGCGCCACGCGCGAGCTCATGCAGCGCTTCTTTCCCGCCGAGTACAGCGTCGTGCTGCCGGGCTCGGATGCTCCGCAGCCGCGCGTGGCCGCCCCCGCCGAGCGCATCCGCTTCGGGTTCGTCGACGGCGAGGAGCGCCCGGCGCTGCGGCTGTTCCTGCGTGCCCTGCGCCGCCTCGACCCGGCCGTGCCGTGGGAGGCGACGATCATCTCCGCGCGCGGCCCGTCGAGCAGCATCCCCCTGCGGCCGGAGCTCGAGGCGCGCGTGCGCTACGTGACGCCGCACGAGCTCGACGAGGCGGAGCTGCTTGCGCGCAGCGACGTCCTCGTCGCGGGCTCGGACGGCGCGGCGCCCGCGCCCGCGCTGCTGCTGCGCGCGCTGAACGCCGGCGCCGTGCCGGTGGCCTCGCGCCTGCCCGCCTACGAGGAGGCGCTCGGCGAGGGCGAGCGCGGCCTGCTCTTCGAGCCGCGCGACGTCGAGACGCTCGCCGCGCAGCTCCAGCGGCTCGCGACCGATGCAGCGCTGCTCGAGCGCCTGCGGCAGGGCGCCGAGCCGATCCGCGCCGAGCTCACGTGGGAGCGCGTCGCGGACGACCTCGAGCAGGTCTACGCGCGCCTCGTCGCACGCCGCCACCCGCGCACGGGCAACGCGAAGATCGCGGCCCGGCTGCGCTCGCGCCCGCGGATCGACGTCGACCTGCACATGCACACCGATCACTCCAACGACTGTGCGACGCCGGTCGAGGTGCTGCTGGCCACGGCCCGCGAGCAGGGGCTCGGGGCGATCGCGGTCACCGACCACAACGAGATCTCCGGCGCGCTGGAGGCGCGCGGCAAGGCCGCCGAGTTCGGGGTCAAGGTCATCGTCGCCGAGGAGGTCAAGACCGCCGACCAGGGCGAGGTCATCGGACTGTTCATCGAGCAGAAGATCCCGCGCGGGATGACGCTCGCCGAGACGGTGGCCGAGATCAAGCGCCAGGGCGGCCTGGTGTACGTGCCCCATCCGTTCGACCGCATGCACTCGGTGCCCGACTACGAGCATCTGCTGACGATCGTCGACGACATCGACGCGATCGAGGTCTACAACCCGCGCGTCGCGATCGGCTCGTTCAACGAGGAGGCCGCGCGGTTCGCCGCGAAATATCGCATCCTCGCGGGCGCCGGGTCGGACTCCCACGTGGCGCAGGGGCTGGGCTCCGTGCGCCTGCGCATGGCCGACTTCGACGGGCCGCAGGAGTTCCTCGAGGCGCTGCGCGAGGCGGAGATCACCACGAAGCCGTCGTCGCTGCTGTACGTGCAGGCGCTGAAGTTCCTCGAGACGAGGGCGACCCCGCAGAGCGCCCGCCGCGCCGTACGCGACCGGCGGGTGCGGCGGGCCACGCGCAAGTCGTGATGCACGCGCAGGGTCGGCCGTCGCAACCGTCGAAACCACCGGCGACCATGCCGGCGACCGACGACGAGATCCGCGAGAAATACCTCGAGCGGGCGATCCGCGAGCTCAACACGCTCACCCGCGAGCTGCAGTCCTGCTCGCACTGCCCGCGCGGCCAGCTCATGCCGGTGCTCGGCTCCGGGCACCCGCAGGCCGACATCTTCCTGCTCAAGCACGCGCCGATGCCGCCCGAGATCGAGGAGGGCGTCGCGTTCTACGGCCGCGCCGGCGCGGCGCTCGTCAAGGCGTTCAAGCGCCTGGCGATCGACCCCCTCGCGGTGTACGGGACGCTCTGCGTGAAGTGCCCGGTCAGCGACACGTCGCTCGCCGATCCCGCGTGCGTGGCCCGCATCGCCGAGGAGCTCGCGATCGTGCAGCCGAAGATCGTCGTCGTGATGGGCGAGGACGCGCTGGCGGCCATCAACGATCTCGCGCTGCCGCTCGGCCGCACGGTGCTCGAGCAGCCGGGCGAGGTGCAGAGCCTGACGCCGTCGATCGAGGCGCTGTACGTGCCCAACATCGACGAGGCGCTCGACGAGGATTCGGGCAAGCGCGCGTTCTGGTCGGCTTTCCGGGTGCTCGGCGAGTGGTACGCCGACCTGCCCCCGTACTGAGGCCGACCCGCCGGCGCCGTCCGGGGCCCGTCACCCTCGCGCTCGCAGTCCCGCTCGCGTCCTTCGCCTACTTCCTCGCGGCGCCGGCGCTGCCGGCGCTGCCCGCCGGCGACGCGACCGTGCTCGTCGCCGGGACGATCGGGCTGCTGCTCGTCGCCGCGACGGCGCTGTCGCTGCTGCCGGCGCACGAGTCGCTCGTCGGCCCGCTGCTCATCGTGCTCGGCAGCGGTCTGCTGGTCGGCGCGCTGAACATCGACGGCGAGCGCGGCGCCGGCGCCGGCGCCAACACGTTCGAGGCGATGCTGGCGGGCGCGGCCGGGCTGCTGCTGGCGCGCTGGTTCGCGACGGCCATGCACGCCGTCGCGGTGCCGCTGTTCATCGCGGCCGTCGACGTCTGGTCGGTGTGGAGCGGTCCGTCGTCTCGCCTGCTCGCCGACGGCAGCGCGCGCGTCGATCCGCTGAGCTTCGACCTGCCGGCATGGGGGGAGCGCGGCAGCGCCGGGCATCTGGGCCTGTCGGATGCCGTCTTCCTCTCGATGTTCGGCGCATGGGCGTGGCGGTACGGGTTCCGCAGGCCCGCGACGATCGGCGCCATGGTGCTCGGGCTGGTCGCCGCGCTCGTGCTCAGCGTCGCGTTGGGCCGCCCGATCCCCGCGCTGCCGCTGATCGCGGTCGGCTACCTGCTGCCGAACCTCGACCGGATCGGCCGGCTGCTGGGGCACGAGCCGGAGTAGGCGCGAGCACGTGGCGCTAGCGGGTGAGTTGCCTGTGCGGTGTTGCTACGGTGGCGTCGCCTTGAATAGAGGAATCGCACATCTAGTCGGCCGCAGCGGTCGGCGCGCAGCGCGCCTGCGCCCGCTGCTGGGCCTCCTGACAACCCTGCTGGCCGCGGGACCGGCAGCGTTCGCCGCGCCGGCGCTCGCCGCCGACGTCGCCGTGACGGACAACGCGTTCGTCGCGCCCGGCATCTCGGTCGCGCCCGGCGAGACGGTCACCTGGGCCTATGCCAACGGTGGCGACATCCACAACGTGGTCTTCGACGGCGCTCCGCCTCCCTTCCCGCCGATGCCGTCGTCGCCGACCGGCCCGCCGTGGTCGGACAGCGTGACGTTCACGAACGCCGGCACGTACAAGTACTACTGCGCCGAGCACGGCGGGCCGGTCGGCGAC
>DATMJM010000103.1:0-2237 GCA_035553935.1 Solirubrobacteraceae bacterium | reverse complement strand
GGCGGGCAGAACTCGGCTGCGTCAACATCCTTGAACCCCAAGCCCGCGCCGCGACAGGCGATCCGAGGTGCACGCGTCGGCTGCATCGGCCGTCGTGTCGCGCGTGCTCTGACCGACGGCTATGACCAGCCGCGCCTCCTCTTCCGGCGAGCGAAGCGCTGCTCACCGTGGCGCCAACTTGGTGAACGCTGCGTTTCGGGATGTTTGACTGCGTGAAGACGAGGGAAATCGTTGGCTTCACCTCGCAGCGCGGAGCCTGAGCGGCCTCATCTGCGCCAGAGAAGATTCCTTCGAACTCCGATCAGCCTTCCGCGTAAGCCCAATGACGTTTAGAAGAGCCGCGCGCCTTGCGGCGCTGACTCCTAGCCCCTTGCGCGGGAGATCCCGGCGGACGGTGCGCGCGGCGATCGTGCCGGGCACCAATGGCTCTTCACTGAGCAGCGGCCAGACCGCGTCCGCGCGTAGCCTATGAGCTCTTCTTCAACGCCTCAGAGTCTGCTGGGAGACACGCGCTGGCCGCTGAGCCCGCGCAAAGCAGCCGCCGACCGGTCGACGCTGGAGGACGATCAGGTGATGACCGCAGTCAAGGCCGGCAGCGTCGCCGCGTTCAACGTCCTCTATGAGCGCTACTGCGACCGCGTGTACCGCGTTGCGAGGTCGATCTGCGGCGACGACGGCCGCGCGCAGGACGCCGTCCAGGAAGCGTTTATCTCGATCTGGCGCACGCGCGCCAACTACGAGGACTACCGCAGCGTCGCCCCCTGGGTACTGACCGTGGCGCGCAACCGCGCGATCGACATCGCCCGCCGCAACGAGCGGCACACCGTGCATCGCGTCGGCGATGACCTGCTCGACGAGGTGCCGGCGGCCGGCAGCATCGCCGAGCAGGTCGCCTCCAACGATCAGGCCCGCCACCTGCTCAGCGCGCTCTGCAAGCTTCCAGACGCTCAACGAGAAGTGATCACACTCGCGTTCTACGGACAGCTCACACACAACGAGATCGCCGCGCACCTCAAGCTCCCATTGGGCACCGTCAAAGGACGCATGCGGCTCGCGCTAAACCAACTGCGAGTAGAGATCGCGCACGTCACCGACCAGCACTGACGCGGCCCTGACGAAGCCACCGAGCGGTACGAGCGCACCCGTGTTTCGTTGTCGGTCGCTCGAGGCGCTTCGCGCAACGGACGCCCACTTGTGGAGCACGGCCAAGCCTGAGCAGACCAGGCTGACCGGCGCGCCCACGGGCAGGGTCGGCGAGCGCCGTTGCGGCCTCTACGCGATCAAGATCGTTTCGACGCCCGCCGGTCTTCATCAAATGACCAGGTACGTCGCCTTCGTTCTCAGGTTCATCCACAACATCTGGGTATGACTCCGGCTCGGCGGCAGGCGCGGCTGCGGGCTCGAGCACGCGCGCTTCGCGACAGTGCTTCGATCGGCGTTCCGCTGTGATACGCGTGGGCGCGGTGCGGCTCGCATCCACCGATGCAGAGAACGGCGTTGCTGCATCTGTGGTCGCGATCGCCGGATAGGCGGCGGACGCCGAGGCGCCCGCGATGGCTTGTGCGCGATGCTTTGTGACGTGGACGGTCGTGCGGATGCAGTCAGGGGGACGGTCGAGTCGGTCTGTGTGGGCGAGCCGCGTCCGGTAGAGGTCAACGGCGACACGATCTGGACGGCGATCTGGAAGCGCCCAGTCGACGGACGCGTGCCGCTGCGAGGCGTGAACCTGCGCGGTGACGGCCAAGCCGATCGGACAGTGCACGGCGGGCCGGACAAGGCTGTCTACGCGTACGCGATCGAGGACACGCAGTGGTGGGAGGCGCAGCTCGGCGTCCCGCTTGGTGCCGGCGCGTTCGGCGAGAACCTGGCCGTCCGTGGCTTGCCCGTCTCGGAGGCGGTGATCGGCGAGCGCTGGGCTGTTGGCAGCGCAGTGCTCGAGGTCGCCCAGCCGCGTCTGCCGTGTTCCAAGCTCGGTCTGCGGATGAACGATCGAGGGTTCTTGAAGCGGTTTGCGGCTGCGGGCCGCCCGGGCGCGTACCTCCGCACGGTGCGTGAGGGCGACATCGGGGCCGGCGACCGCATCGACGTCATCAGCCGTCCGCCGCACGGCATCACGAGCGCGCTCGTGTCGCGCGCGTTGCTGAGCGAGCCGCAGTTGCTGGCCGCTGCGCTACAGGCGCCCGAGCTGCCCGCGGGCTTGCGGAACTGGATGCAGGAGCGCGCCGCGAGCGCTGCCC
>DATMJM010000102.1:0-2619 GCA_035553935.1 Solirubrobacteraceae bacterium | reverse complement strand
AGCGGGCGCAGCGGCGAGCGCCTGGGCTTCGTCCCGCGCGCCGTCGCCGCTGCGCCCGCTGCGGAGCTGGACGCCGGGCTGCGGTTGACGGCGGTCGTGCTGCGCGAGCGGCGTACCTCGCCGCGCGGCCCGCGCAGCGGGCTGACGATGCTGCTCGCCTCCGCGAGGGCGGTACGGCTGCGGTCATACGGGCCCGGCTGAGTGTTGCTCGCGGCGCGCGGGCGGGCATCATGTCGGGCATGCCGCGCGAGACCGGATTTCCCACGCAGGACGCGCAGGACGACTTCCTGCGCGCGCGACGGCGGCGGATGTTCGCTCAGATCAGCGCGATGTTGCGCCTGCAGTCCGGCGACGTCGACGTCATGCTGTCCTTCGACGAGGTCGTCTCCGCGCTCGGACGCGTCGGCGAGCGCGACCTCGGCGTGGTCTCGATCGCGATCGAGACGATCGTCGGCACGGTCGATCGCCGCAAGGAGTTCGACCGCGAGTTCCGCCCGACCTCGTCGCTCGCGCGCGCGCGCTTCGAGCGCATCGCCGAGGCCGCGCGCCGCGGCGTCTCGATGCCGCCGATCGACGTGTACCGCATCGGCGAGCTGCACTTCGTGCGCGACGGGCATCATCGCGTCGCGGTCGCGCGCGTGCAGGGCCGCGACCGCCTCGACGCCCACGTCGTCGAGGTCGTCACCCGCGTTCCTGCCGACACGTCGATCACGCTCTCCGAGCTTCCGCTGAAAAGTCACGAGCGGCTGTTCCACGAGCGCGTCCCGCTGCCCGCTGCCGCGCGCGAGCAGATCAAGCTGACCGACCCCATGCGGTTCGGCTCGCTCGCCGAGGGCGTCGAGGCGTGGGGCTTTCGTCTCAGCCAGCACGACGAGCGCTTCTACGACCGAGCGGAGATAGCCCGGCGCTGGTTCGAGGAGGAGTACCTTCCGGTCGTCAGGATGCTGCGCGAGGCCGATCTCATCGGCCGGCGCGAGAACGAGACCGATGCCTACCTGCGGCTCTCGGACGAGCGCTACCGGATCATGCGCACGCAGGAGTGGGGCGACGAGGCGATTGCGCGGGTGCGGCGCGGCCGGTGAGCCGCCGCCTCGGCGTGCCGTGCAGCGACGACCAGGCCTGCTCGAGGTGCAGCGCAACGTCAGATGGTCGCCGGATCTGGAGCGGCCGTTCCAGCCGGGCGGCAGCTCCGCCCGGGTGGCGCCCGCGTGCAGCGCCAGCAAAGAGCGGCTCGTGCCCGCCGGGCTCCGCCGCGGCTGTGGATCGATCCGCCGGCGGGGCATCGCCCTCGTGCGGCGCATGGCCGCTCTGCTCGACCTCGATCCGAAAGGTCGCGTCAGTGGGTGTTCGCCCGCTGCGTGCAGGAGTCGATCGAGCGCCCGCGCCCGCGCCTGCGCGACACCGCGATCGCCCTCGCGCCGTGAGTGCGTCACGCGCGCCGGCAGCTCCCTACCCGGCCGCGCGCACCTCGACGTTCAGCACCGCCGTCCCCGTGGCGTTGTAGAGCCGCAGCCAGAGCGGCAGGTACATCTCCATCCCGCGCGCGGCACTGATGTCGCCGAGGTCGAGGATCGACTCCTGCGGCCAGCCGAACTCCCGCAGCAGCTCGCCGGCCTGTGCCTTGGCGGCGGCGTCGTCGCCGGCCATGAAGATCGTGTGCGTGCCCTCGACGAGTCCGGGGTCCACCATCACTGCGGCGGTGACGGTGTTGAGCGTCTTGACGACGCGTACGTCGCGATACGCACGCTGGATCTGCTCGCCGAGGCTGTCGCCGTTGCACACCGACAGGCGCGGCGGCATGCCCTGCGAGAAGTCCAGCGGGTTGGCGACGTCGACGAGCACCTTGCCGGCGAGCTGCTCGCCTCCGGCGAGGCTCAGCGCGTCGAGCGACGTCGCGCCGGCCGTGGCGTTGATCACGAGCTCGCCGAAGCCCGCCGCGTCGGCGAAGCTCCCCTCGCTCGCCGGCCCGGCGTCGCCGACCTCGGCAGCCCACGCCACCGCTGCCTCGTTGCCCGCCGTGCGCGAGCCGAGCCGCACCTCGTGGCCGCTGCGCAGCAGCGCGCTGCCCAGAGTTCGCCCGACGGTGCCGGTGCCCAGGACGCCGATGCGCATCGATCAACCCTAGTACCCACGTGGCGTGGATCGAGCACGACGGGGTCGGCAGGTTGAGCTTGACCCGGATCGCGCGTACGGTCAGACGCGTGTGCGCGGCCTCCGGTCCGTGCGTGGCGGAAGGTCCGGCGAGCTACTCGGGAGCCGTCGTGCCGTCCGTCGGCGCGGCGGGCGCGGGGTGCTCTGGCTCCTCGGCCTCGACCGCCACCCGCGTCGCCTGCGCCGCCGCCTGCCGCTTGCCCTTGGCGAGCTTGAGGCTCGACCCGTCCTTGGGGTCGAAGAGGTGCAGCTTCGCGCCGTCGAACCACAGCTTGGCGGTCGCGCCCTCGCGCACGTCGGACTCCGGGTTCAGGCGCGCAACCGCCTGCCCGGCGCCGCCGGCGCCGCCGGGCGTCTCGGTGATGCCCGAGTCGCGCGCGAGCTCGACGAGCTCGTCGGAGCTGACCTCGCCGCCCTCGTAGGAGAAGTAGGCGTAGATCTCCGAGCCCATCGACTCGATCACCTCGA
>DATMJM010000101.1:0-2213 GCA_035553935.1 Solirubrobacteraceae bacterium | reverse complement strand
GGCCGCTGCCCGGCTACACGCACCTGCAGCGCGCGCAGCCCGTCTACCTCTCGCACCACCTGCTCGCCTACGTGTGGATGTTGCTGCGCGACCGCGAGCGCTTCGCCTTCGCCGAGCGCCAGACGGCGGCCCTGCCGCTCGGCGCGGGCGCACTGGCGGGCGTGAACTTCGACACCGACCGCGACTTCGTCGCGGCGGAGCTCGGCTTCGAGCGCGTCGCGCCGAACTCGATCGATGCCGTCTCCAACCGGGACTTCGTGCTGGATTACCTGTCGGCCGCGGCGACCTGCGCGACGCACCTCAGCCGCCTCGGCGCCGAGCTCGTGCTGTGGTCCAGCGACGAGTTCGGTTTCGTGACGCTGCCCGATGCCTGGACGTCGGGCTCCTCGATCATGCCGCAGAAGAAGAACCCCGACGCGGCCGAGCTGCTGCGCGCGAAGGCGCCGAGGATCGTCGCGCACCTCGGCGCGCTGCACGGCGTGATGCACGCCCTGCCGCTGACGTACAACAAGGATCTGCAGGAGGACAAGGAGCATCTCTTCGACACGGTCGACACGCTCGACGTCTGCCTCGCGGCGGCGACGGGGATGATCCGCGGGGCGCGCTTCGACGCCGAGCGTATGTCGGCCGCGGCGTCGGACGACCTCATCGCCGCCACCGACGTCGCCGACCACCTCGTCAAGCGGGGCGTGCCGTTTCGCGAGTGCCATGGCATCGTCGCCGGCCTCGTGCGCGTCGCCGTCGATTCCGGTCGCACGCTGGCCGCGCTGAGCGACGACGAGCTGGCGGCGGCATCGGATCGGCTCGACCCGCAGGCATTTCGCGAGCTGCTCGCGCAGAGCTCGTGGCTGGAGTCGAAGATCAGCGCCGGCGGCACGTCGCTCGAGCGCGTGCGCGAGCAGCTCGACGCCGCCCGCGGCGCGCTGGCCCTGCACGCCGCGTGACGGCGGCCGATCGCCACCTGCGCGCGCTCGAGATGCCGGTCGTCGATGCCGCGGCGGCGCTGGTCGGCTGCACGATCGCCCACGGCGACACCAGCGGCGTCATCGTCGAGACGGAGGCCTATCACGAGATCGAGCCCGCCTGCCACGCGTTCGTCGGGCTCACGCCGCGCACGAAGACGCTGTTCCAGGCGCCGGGTCTCGCCTACGTCTATCGCTCCTACGGCATCCACACGCTGCTCAACGTCGTCGTCGAGCCCGAGGGCGTGGGCGCCGCCGTCCTGATCCGCGCGCTCGAGCCGCTCACCGGCGCAGAGCGCATGCGCGGGCGCCGCGGCCGCGAGCCGCTGACGGACCTCTGCTCGGGTCCCGGGAAGCTCACGCAGGCGCTGGGGATCGGCCTGGAGCGCAACGCGACGCCGCTGATCGGCGGCCCGATCGAGCTCGGCCCGCCGCCGCCGGGCCGTGCGGCGCAGCCGCCGCTCGTCGTCGGCACGCGGATCGGGATCACGCGCGCCGTCGAGCTGCCGTGGCGTTTCTGCGCGGCGGGCAGCCGGCACGTGTCACGGCCGTGGCCGCGCGGCCTGCTGGCGTGAGTCGCCCCTACGGCTGCGGTGCGATGCCGCCGGACTCGCCGGGCGCGGGCGGCGTGCCGGGCGCCGGCGCCGGCTGTGCCGGCGGCGCGACCGGCGAGTCCGGCGGAGCCGCAGGGGCCTGTGGTGGCGCACGGGTGGCGCCGTCGCGGTCGCGCACCTGCGTACCGCCGTCGTCTCCGGTCGCCCGCCCGCCCTCGTTGTCGCGCGGCGACCTCTTCGACGTCGTCGTCACGGGCGCCTCGGGTTCGGGGGCCGGCGTCGTCGTCGTGGGATCCGTCGCCAGCCCGGCCTCGACGCAGCGCTTCGACGGCCGCTCGTCCTCCTTGCGCTCGGCTTCCTGACGATCGCACCGGCGCTGCAGGCGATCCTGCTCGGACTGGATGATCGCGACCATGAAGTCGCGCCAGATCTGCGCGGGGTAGGTGCCGCCGGCGACCGGCCGTCCGCGGTACTCACTGCGCATCGGCCGCAGCTTGTCGGGATAGCCGACCCAGACGGCGACGGTGAGCTTGTCGGTCGCGCCCACGAACCAGGCGTCGCCGTAGTTCTCCGTCGTGCCGGTCTTGCCCCACGCGCGGACCTTGCCGAGGTTCGCGACGCGCGCCGTGCCGGCCTTTATCACCGATTCGAGGATCCCGGTCGTCGTCCGGGCGACGTTCTCGGGAAGGACCCGCTT
>DATMJM010000100.1:0-4653 GCA_035553935.1 Solirubrobacteraceae bacterium | reverse complement strand
AGCACCCATCGGCCTCGATGCCCGGCTGGCCGAGGGCCACCGGTCCGGCGGAGCCCGGCGTCTCGTTGTCGCCGATCGTCGTCTCGGAGCAGTAGCCGAGGCGGCCGTTGGCGCCGTAGCCCCAGCAGCGCACGCTCCCGTCGTCCAGGCGCGCGCAGGTGTGCAGCCCGCCGGCGCTGATCGCCGTCGCGGTCCGTCCGGGGCCGAGGTCGACGGGTCCGACCGTGCCCGGCGTCTCGTTGTCGCCGATCGCCCTCGAGTCGCCGTAGCCGAGCTGGCCGAAGGCGCCGAAGCCCCAGCAGCGCACCGAGCCGTCGTCGAGGATCGCGCAGGTGTGGTCGTTGCCGGCGCTGATCGCCCGCGCGGTACGCCCGGCGCCGAGGTCGACGGGCGGGACCGTCCCGGGCGTCTCCGTGTCGCCGATCGTGTCCGTCGCGCCGTAGCCGAGCCGGCCGCTGGCGCCGGCGCCCCAGCAGCGCACGGTGTCGTCGTCGAGCACCGCGCAGGTGTGGCCGACGCCGGCGGTGATCGCCTTCGCGGTGCGTCCGGGGCCGAGATCGACGGGACCGACGGTGTCCGTGCGGGGCGCATCGGGATTGGGCTGGCAGACGGTCTGGCCGGCGGGGATCAGACAGCCGCGGCCGACGTCGCGGATGTTGCCGTAGCCGAGCCGCCCGTTGCCGCCGAAGCCCCAGCAGCGCACCGTCCCGTCGTCGAGGATCGCGCAGGTGTGCGAGCCACCGGCCGCGACGGCGGTGACGGTCAGCCCTTCGCCGAAGTCGATCGGTCCGCGCGAGCCCGGCGACTCGTCATCCCCGACGTCGTCGACGTCGTTGAGGCCGAGCCTGCCGTCGAGGCCGAACCCCCAGCAGCGCAGCCTACCGTCGTCGAGCACCGCGCATGAGTGGCCGTCCCCCGCGCTGATCGCCCTGGCGGTGCGTCCGGCTCCGAGGTCGACCGGTCCGACGGACCCGGGGGTCTCGTTGTCGCCGACGATCGCGGTGTTGCCGTAGCCGAGGCGGCCGTTTCCGCCGAAGCCCCAGCAGTGCACGACGCCGTCGCCCGCCGCGCCGGCACCGTCGTCGACCAGCGCACAGGTGTGCACGTTGCCGGCGCTGATCGCGATCGCCGCGCGCCCGGGCCCGAAGTCGACCGGCCCGAACGAGCCGGGCTCGTCGTCGTCCCCGACGCTCGTCAGGTCGCCGTAGCCGAGCTGCCCGTTGCCTCCGTAGCCCCAGCACCGCACGGCGGCCGACACGACGGCGCAGCTGTGGTAGGCGCCCGTGGTCATCCAACCCGCTGCCGGAGAGGACGGCTGCGACGCCTGCTCGGCCCCCGCCCCGCCCGGCAGCATCGCCGCCGCCGTGAGCAGCAGGACCGCGACGACCGGCGCGCGCCGCGGCCAGCGGCGCGCACCCCGGGCTCCCATCGGGCTCATCGTCATCACGACGGCGACGACGATACGGCGGACCTCGCCGGCGGGCGCCGCTTGCCGCTCACGCCACAGAGCCATTGCGTTTGCATCCGCGCGATCCCGGGCGCCGTCGTCAGCGCTTCAGCCTGACGGTCCGCCGCAGCGTCCTGCGGTTGCCCGCCGCGTCCGAGACGCGTACGGCCACCCGCACGGAGATCCCCTTGCGCAGGCGCAGCGCGCGCAGGATCGTGCTGCGCGACGTCGACGAGACCCGCAGGCGCACAGTGCGCCTGACGCCCGGCCGCAGGTTCGCGCTGACGCTCCTGAACCGCAGCGTCTTCGCCTTCGCGCGACCGAGCTTCGGAACCCTGATCGTCGCGTTGACGATCGCCCGGCACGGCTCCGACGAGCACAGCACCGTCACGGAGACCGTCGAGCGGAGCTTCTGGATCGTCGGCCCGAGGAGCCTGGCCACCGGCGCCGTCGTGTCGGATGCGGGCGGCGGCGGCGGCGGCGCGCTTGCCGGCCCGACCAGGAAGTACCTGGAGATCCCGCTCAGCCCGAAGGCGGACACCTGGCCGACCGCCGAGTCGTACAGCGGGGCCGGTGCCAGCACCATGACGCCGGTCGCGCGGCCGACGACGCCGCCCAGCAGCGCCGCATCCATCGGCTGCGCCCCGTCGGCGACGTAGACGACGTTCGTGGGCAGGCCACGGGCGACGGACTCGCTGAGGACGGCCTGCGAGGTCGCGTAGACGTTGGCGCCGCCGAGCCGCGTCACGTTCGGCAGGCCGGCGGCCGCGGCCGCGCTCACCGACGCGGTGCTGCCGATCACCAGGGTCTTGTCGATGTCCAGCGCCGTCAGCGCTGCGGACGTGGACGCCGGGATCGCGTCACCCGCCGCGTTCGTGTAGAGGACCGGCAGCCGCCGCGCGGACGCCATGCCCGCAACCGCGGCCGATTCGGCGCTCGCCGGGTTGGCGATCACAGCGGCGTCGAATGCCGGTGCGTCGACGCTCGTCTCGGCCGCCAGCCGGCGATCCATCTCGCTCGCGATGAGCGCGGCCGTGCCGGCATCGCTGCCACCCGCGAGGCGCTCGATCGCCCCCGATGGGATCCCGGCCGCGACCAGGTCGGCCTGCACCTGTGCCGACAGGCTCGTCGCGTCACCGATGATGTAGGCGCCGGCGGGATTCAGCCGCGCGAGCTCGGCCTTGACCGACGCCGGCAGGCCGGCCGCCGGCGAGAGCAGCACCGGTGCGGGGTTCGCGCGACCGAGCACGGCGCCCGCGAGCGCGCCCGCGACGTCGTTCTGGTTGACGATGACGACATGCGACGCATTGCGCGAGGCGGGACCGGTCGGTCCCGCGCCCGCGGGATCACGCGGGCCGCCGACCAGCGCGCCCTCGTTGCCGCCCATGTAGCCGAGCTTCGACAGCTCGACCGACCTGGCGACCGCGTCACCGGCATCGACGTGCGTCCGCGGAGCCTCGCCGGTCGCGCCGAAGTCCACCTTCGCGAGGTAGATGTCCTCGGTGTCGGTGTCCCAGTTGCCCTCGCGCGAGTCCATCCAGCCGACGAGGACCTGGTTGCCGACGCCGACCGACTGCGGCGCGAACCACCAGTAGCCCGAGGGCCGCGTGTCGTAGCCGACCTCGTTGTTGTGCGACCGGTCGTTGACGCGCACGTCGGTGCCGAAGTTCAGCCCGCCGTCCGTCGAGGTGTCGTAGTACGTGTCGCCGAGCCGGATGTCCTCGCAGAAGATGTGCGAGTGCGAGCACATCCGCTCGCCCGGACCCTGGTACCAGTGCCGGCGGTCGTGCCAGACGATGTTGATCCGGCCGTTGGACGACACCGAGATGCTCGGGTGGCGCGTCTGGTGGACGCGGCTGCCGGGATGGTTCGTGGCGTCGCTGACCCGCTTGGGCGTCGACCACGTCAGGCCGCCGTCGGTGGAGCGCTGGAACCACACCGCCGAGTCGGGGCTGATGAAGTGGTCCGAGCCCTGGTAGCCGCCGGGAGGCGCTGTCGGGCCGCCCGAGCCCTGGCTGTAGACGAGGTACAGCCGACCCGGGATGTTCGGGTCGCCCGCCATCCGCGGGTAGCTCGCGCTCGTCGACGTCACGCCGGGCGTCGGAGTCGGCGGCTGGATGTGCGAGGTCACGGCCGAGCCGGTGTTCCGGACCCTCGTGACGTCGACGGCCGCCTGCCACGACTGCCCGCCGTCCGTCGACCGGGCGGTCTGGATGAGCCCGTCGATGCCGAGCGTACGCCAGGCCACCGTGACCGAGCCGTCGGAGTTGACGACCGGCTTGGACGGGTAGTCCTGCACGCTGACGCCCTCCGGCGTCACGCGGACCGGAGGCGCGAAGGACGCGCCGCCGTCGTTGGAGACGGTCGAGTGCAGCTCCGAGCAGCTACCTGTCGAGCAGGCGACGTTGCGGATGTTGCGCGAGACCACATGCACGCGGTCGGCGCCTCCGGTGCCGCCTCCGCGATGCACGGAGAGGCTCGGCCGGTACCAGATCGGCCCGGGCGTCGCGTTCGGGTCGGGGCCGCCCGGGCCGCCCTCGAGGGCGACGACGCCCTCCTGCCACGTGACGCCGCCGTCGTTGGACTTGAACACCAGCGCGGAGGCGTCCTGCGAGAAGCCGAGCGTCTCTTGGCGCTTCTGCATCGCAGTGGTCGTGTAGACGCTCTGGCCGCTGCCGAACTCGATGTACTGGGACGCGCCGAAGCTGCTGTTGCAGACCGGCGGATAGAAGAACCCGACGGGAGCGGGCGGCGTGAGCGTGAAGGCGCCCGACCACGTGGCGCCGCCGTCGAAGCTCGCGCTCGCCTCGCAGGTCGACTCGAGGTAGTTGGTGTGCACGGCGACGACGTGCTGCGGGTTGTTCGGGTTCACGGCCAGGCCGACCCCGTCGCGCCCGCGGAAGGCGCTGGGGTCGGAGGCAAGCTTGTAGTTCGGGCTGACGCGCGTCTGCTGCGCCTGCGCGGGAGCGGGCAAGACGCCGGCGAGGCCGGCGGTCGCCGCGATCAGGGCGACGGCGATGGAGCGCTTGAACATGCCGATCACCTCGAGGACGCCGTGTTGAGGGTCGCAGCCGGCTGCCGGCGGCGCAGCGTGCGCTGCCGGCGGATCGCGAGCGTCAGCCCGCCTGCGACCAGCAGCAACCCGAGTCCCGCGGCGACCGGGGTCGCGGGACCGAAGCCGCCGCTCGGAGCGGCGGCTTCGGTCC
>DATMJM010000099.1:0-2848 GCA_035553935.1 Solirubrobacteraceae bacterium | reverse complement strand
GTGTCGAGCTTCAGCGTCAGCTGGGCGCCGCGGCCGTCGGGAACGGGCTCGATCTTCGTCACCTGGCCCACGCGGAAGCCGCCCTCGCGGACCTCGTTGCCGACGACGAGGCGCGCGGCGTCGGGCGTGTCGACCTTCAGCTCGAACGTCGGCACGAACGGCAGCCCCTGGTTGGCCTGGTAGGCGAGCAGCACCGCGACGAAGACGACGAGCACCGTGACGGCGCCGACGAAGACCGGGTTGGAGGCGACGGATGGCGGCCGGCGTCCCCTCATGGCCCCAGCAGGTAGTCGAGCAGGTTGCGCTCGCTCTCAGCGGAGCGCGGGCCGTTGCCGGGCAGCAGGCCCGGGACGTCCGGCAGGCTCGGCAGCAGCTTGTCGAGCAGCTCCTTGGCGCCCGGGAGCAGCGTCGGCGGGGGCGGCGCGGGCGCCTGCTCTGCGGGCATCTCGCCCGGCGCGGCCGGGGCCGGCTCGTCCGATGGCCCACCGGCCTTCGGGTCGGGCTTCGGGCGCGGCTTGGAGCGCGTCGTCGAGACGGGCGCCGTCGTGATGCCGGGCTGGTTGGGGCCGAGCCACGAGTTGCAGTTCTTCGTGCGCTCGGGATCCTCGCGCGCGGTCTCGGCGTTGGTGTACTGCGTGCACTCGTTGATGAGGATGTTGAGCTTCAGCAGGAAGCCCTTGGAGTCGTAGATGTTGATCGCCTGCGACTGGACGAAGAAGTACTGCAGCAGCGCCTCCAGGCCGGTGAAGCCCTTGCCCGTCGGGCTGAGCCGGTTGGGCTCGACCGCGCGTTCGCGGTCGTCGACGTCCTCGAGCACGAAGCGCAGGTTGCGCATCGGCTCCGTGCTCGCGGTGCCGAGCGCGCGCAGCTGCCTGACCGTGGAGGCGGCCTCCCCGACCGCGGTCCTGCCCGTGTCCGATGCCTCGCCCAGGCCGCGCACGGCCGGCCGCGCCGACTCCGCGAACGGGCCGAGCCGCTGCAGCAGCTCCGTCAGGTCCGGCGCGGCGCGGCGCAGGTCGCGCAGCGCGGGCGTCTGCAGGCGCGCCGTCGTGCCGAGGTCGGCGAGCGTCGGGCGCAGCTCGCGCAGGAAGCGCGGCAGCCTGTCGATGGTCCGCCGCAGCTCTTGCGAGCGGCTGGCGCTGGCCTCGGTGGTGTCGGCGGCCTCGCGGACGAAGCGCCCGACGTCGCGGCGGTTGCGCGCCAGGGCGGCGAGCACGGTGTCGGCGTCGCGGGTGAGCGCGGTCAGCGCGCGCCGGTTGGCGTTGAGGATGTCGAGGACCTTGTCGGTCTCGCGCAGCGCGGGCACCGCGCGGCGCAGCGTCGTCTGCACGTCCTCGCCGCGCGCGGCGAAGCCGATCCCGAGCTCGGTGAGGATGATCCCGAAGCGCTCGCGCGCGGGGCGGCGCATGATGTCCAGGACGAGGTCGGGCGGGATCGTGCCGCCGGTCTGCTCGACCCCGATCGTGCGCGGCGCGGGCTGCTGCTTGGTGCCGGGATCGCAGTCGAGGTAGTACTCGCCGATCAGCGACTGCGGTTGGACCTTGCAGAAGACGTCTTCGCGGAAGCCCGCGAAGCTCGGCCGCGTCACCTCGATCGTCACGAGCGCGCGCGCGGTGGAGCGCTGCACGTCGAGCTTCTCGACCTTGCCGATCACCACGCCCGCCGAGCGCAGGTCCGAGCCCTCGGTGAGACCGAAGGCGTTGTCGAGCACGACCGTGTAGCGCTCGCCGTCGGCGGCGCCGGCGGACATCGCTGCAAGCGCGGCCGCCGCGCCGGTCGCGAGCGCGAGGAGGAAGATGAGCAGCGGGCGCCTCATGGTCCGATCGGCACCTGGCTGGCGTCGCAGTTGAACTCCGGCGAGGGCTTATAGGGGTTCGAGCCGTCCGGTGCGCGGCGCTCGACCGAGCCGGGGCAGCGGTTGTTGCGGCCGGTCTTGACGCCCGCGCTGAGAATCAGCGTGCGCAGCTCGGCGGGAATCGGCAGCGCGTTGAGCAGCGGGCCGAACGTGAAGCCGTTGAACTGCAGCCCGGCGCGGGAGAAGTTGCCCAGCGCGTCATAGGCGCCGCTCGTCGAGAAGTCGTCGAACCAGCCGATCAGGTCCGGCGCGTAGGGACGCAGGAAGGCGATCTGCCTCGTCGCTCCCTCGAACGCCTTGATCGTCGTCGAGAACGCCCCGGGCCGCTCGGCGCCGTTGCGTTCGGCGCTCTGGTTGGCGATCCGGTCCAGCGCCGGCTGGCGGCGCAGCAGCTCGACGAGGTCGTTGTCGGGGCCCGGCCGGCGCACGGTGCGGGAGAGCTCCCGGATGGCGGGCCGGGCGTCGCGCGCGAACGGCCGCAGCTGGCTCATCAGCGGGATCAGGCTGTTGCGCACGACCGGCTTGGCGTCCTCGACGAGCGGGTCGAGGTCGTCGAGCGCCGAGCGCAGGTTGACGAACGTCGTGTTGGCCTTGCGCATGACGTCGGGCAGCAGGCCGATCGACTCGCCCAGCGACTCGCCGTTGGACGTCAGCGCGGCCGTCGTCGTCGCGAGGTTGCGCGTCAGGTCGGCGAGCACGCCGTCCTGCGCGGAGGCGTCGGTCACGAGGCGCGACGTCTCCACGATGAATCGCTCGAAGTCCGGCCGGTTGCGGTTGAGCTCGGCGAACAGCCGCGCCGACGAGGACAGCACCGGGTTGAGGTAGCGCAGCGCCTCGTTGGCCGCCTCCTCGTTGCCGGCCTGGAAGTCGCGCAGGAACCGCACGCTCTTGCGCACGCCGGCCCGCGCCTCCGGGTCGAACGTGTTGAAGATCTGGTCAAGGTCGACGGCGGCGGACGTGTTCTCGGTCGGCAGCGTGCCGCCGTCCGCGATC
>DATMJM010000098.1:0-3147 GCA_035553935.1 Solirubrobacteraceae bacterium | reverse complement strand
GCCCTGCAGTCGCTCGCCGCTTGAGCCGCGCGCGAAGCGCTCGAAGATCCGCTCGTGCTCGTCGGCCGGTACCCCGGCGCCGCTGTCGCGTACCCACAGCCGCGCGCGGCCGTCGTCGATGCTTGAGCCGATCGCGATGTCGCCGCCGCCGGCGGTGTGGCGTGTCGCGTTGTGCGCGAGCTGCATCATCGCCTGGGTGAGGCGCTGGCGGTCGGCGATGATCATGCCCTGCGCGGTGTGCTCGATGCGCCAGGCGCGATCTGCGAGCGTCTTGCTCTTGGCGCCGGGCTCTGTGGTCAGCGCGGCGAGGTCGACGCTGTCGAGGCGCAGGAAATCGGGCTGCTCGGCCTTGGCGAGCACGAGCAGGTCGTCGACGATGCGCGTCATCCGGTCGATCTCGTCGAGGACCAGCGCCATTGTCTTGCGGTGCTCGTCGGGGTTGTCGCCGAGCAGCTCGAGGTGCCCGCGGATGACCGTCAGCGGTGTGCGCAGCTCGTGACCGGCGTCATCGACGAGCCGGCGCTGCGCTGCGAACGCGGTCTCCACCCGGTCGAGCATCGCGTTGAACCGCGTCGCGAGCTGGGCGACCTCATCATTGCCGACGACGGGGATCCGGCGGCTCAGGTCGCTGTCGGTGATCGACTGTGCCGTGTCGCCGAGCGCCCGCACCGGACGCAGCACACCGCTCGCCAGCCGCCACGCCAGCAGCGAGCCGTAGCACCAAGATCGGGGCCTCCTGACGTTCCCGTGGGTCGGTGAACGCCTGATTCACCGTGGCAGCGGCGGGCAGAGGTCGGCGAGCGCGAGCATCGCGAGGGCGATCCGCGCGTCTGGGCTGTGAAACCCGAACGCGCGTCGCGTGACGAGCCTGATCTGCGTGTTGATCGCCTCGACGCGAGCGTTCGACAGCCCGTTCTCGATCGCTGCGACGATCCGGCGCGCTGAGCGGTGATCGTCCTGGCGAGCTTCACGAACGACGGTAGGCGACATCGCCGGGCCCATGCGATCCAGCCATCGAGCAACGCGACCGCGGTGTCGGCGGGGAGCCGGTAGATCCGTCTGAGCTGCTCCTTGAGCAGGTACGCACGATAGAGCCGGCGGTTGGTGTGCTGGAGCTGAGAGAGCTTCGCTCGTTGGCGGCCGGTGAGGTTCTCGGGGTTCTTCCACAGCGCGTAGCGGGCGCCCTTGAGGTTCTTCGCGAGCGCGATCTCACCGCTGCGGCGCGCCTCGTTTCAGACCTCGCGGCGGACCTCGTCGAGCGCGTCGGTCGCGAGCATCACGACATGAAACGGATCGACGCAGCGCACCGCATCGGGGAGCGATCTGCGACCGGACCAGCGATCCAGGACGCCATGTCGCAGGACACCAATTCGAGCTGTTTGCAGCGCTCTTCGCCGAGCTCGTCGAGGAAAGCGCTCGACGGTCTTGCGGTCGCGGCCGGCGGCCGCCCAGACCAGCCGGCCGCTGTCGTGATCGACGACAACGGTCAGGTAGCGCTGCCCGCGGCGATGGCTTATCTCATCAATGCCGATCCGCCGCAGCCCGGCGAGCAGATCGACCTCGCGCTGCGCCTCATCGGCGACGCGTTCGCAGATCCCGCCGACCGTTCGCCACGCGACACGCATCAGCTGCGCAACCGCGGTCTTGGAGCAGTTGACGGCCAGCCACGCCGCCTGGTCCTCGAACGCGCGCGTGAACCGCGAGTGGTGACGCGCCCACGGCACCGCGCAGACCACGACACCGTGGCGACGGCACGTCACCCTCGGCGCTTCGGCCTCCACGAACGCGAGCGTCGTGCCGAGATCCAGCGCGCGCCAGCGCCGCCGGCCGTCTCCAAGATCGAAACCGGGACTGTGGCGCCGGCAGACACCGCACCGATCATGCTCCCGCCACCCCGGCCGGGCCGCCACGACGATCTCTCCCTCATCGCCGATCCACACGTCCTCGACGACCGCCCGCACCAAGCCCAACAGCCGCGCCCATACCCTTGTGCCGCGCACGTCGCATCCGCTCCCCTCGATTCCAGCCCTGAAGAAGCCGGAACCCTAGGCGCGGCGCGGCGTGCGCCCTTCTACAGCGACCTCACCGACCCACGGCAACAGCAGGAGCGCCCAAGATCGCCAGGCCTACGAGCCCGGTCGCGCCGACCGCCGACATCAGCTCGGCTTGCGCGGGTCCACGGAACACGACCGGCGACGAAGACGCCGCGAGTCTGCCCGCGCGAGCGCAGTGGCAGCGCCAGGTACTCGATCGGCCCTGCCGGCGTTTCGGCGCTACCGCGCTCGGAATCCCGCGGCGATGCCCAGCGCGCCGTCAGCCGCCGGTCAAGGTCGACACGGTAGGGCACCGTGGTGCGGCTACGCAGATACGGCCGCCCGTTCACCACGGTCAGCAGCATCCCGTCGCGCGGTGGCAGGTTGTTGCGCAGATACCCGCGGAAGATCCTGCGGACGCGATCGGCGGCAGACTCAGCGGAGAGCGGTCTGCTGCGTGCGCTGATGCCGCGGATCTCATCTGCGACCACGGTCAGGCGCGCATCGATGCGGTCGTTGAGATCGCCGAGCAGCACCTAGCGCCCGACCGCGAACGACGCGAAGACCGCAAGCAGCAACAAGCCCAGGTAACCCGCGAGGATCCGCGTCTACAGGCTGGCGACGACCTCGCGCATGCGCCTTCGGGCGTCACTCCAGCCATGCCGGCTGGCGCGCACGCCCGTGCGCCGTGGTCGCAGGTCAGTCGTCTGCGTCGTCTCCGTCGTCTGCGTCGTCTGCGTCATCGTCGTCGCCGGCCGGCGCGGGGGTGGCCCGCGGAGGGGGAGCTGCGGCCGCGCCTCGTGCCGAGTCGCTCGGTGTTGCGCGCGCGGCGCGGCGCCGTGCGGCCTCCGCCTCGCGCCGGACACGAGCACGCCGCGCATCCAGCCCTGCTTTGCGCGCTGCGGCGTCGCGCACCGCGCCGGCCGGATCGGCGGTCGTGGTGCGGCGCTCGACGGGCAGATCGATCGCCGGAGGCGACGCGGGCTGCTGGGAGCCCGACGCGAACGCGACCACCGCCAAGACGCCGGCGGCGAGGCCGAAACGATCACGAGCAGCGCCCTCACGGCAGAAGCCCCAAAGCCGAGGTGCCCGCTCTGGCATCGCGCATCTCACG
>DATMJM010000097.1:0-4921 GCA_035553935.1 Solirubrobacteraceae bacterium | reverse complement strand
CGCCGGCGTGCGGCGGGCTGCCCCACTCGGTCGTCTGGGCGGGACGCTGCAGCTCCTCCAGGCCCTGCGGCTGGTCGCGGCCGAGCTCGCCGTAGGCGTGGTCGAGCATGTCGCTGAACTCGTCGGTGGTCTGGTCGCGCTGGGCGTACAGGCCGCTGGCCTCGTCCCGGACGATCCGCCCGCCCTGCAGCTCGATCACGCGGCGGCGCATGCGGTCGACCATGTGCGAGTCGTGCGTCGCGACGAGCACCGTCGTGCCCGCACGGTAGATGCGGTACAGCAGCTGCATGATGCCCAGCGACGTGTGCGGGTCGAGGTTGCCGGTCGGCTCGTCGGCGAGCAGGAGCGGCGGGTGGTTGACGAACGCGCGGGCGACGGCGACGCGCTGCTGCTCGCCGCCCGACAGCTGATCGGGGTAGTTGTGCAGCTTCGTCGACAGGCCCGTCAGGCGCAGGACGTCGGGCACCTTGGCGCGGATCTCCTTGCGGCGCGCGCCGGTCGCCGACAGCGCGTAGGCGACGTTGTCGTAGACGGTCCGGTTGGGCAGCAGCTTGAAGTCCTGGAAGACGACGCCGATGTTGCGCCGGTAGTACGGGACCTTGCCGTGCTCGATCTCGGCGAGCTCGCGGCCCGCGACGCGGATCGAGCCGGACGTCGGCTCGCGCTCCTTGATCAGCAGGCGCATGATCGTCGACTTGCCCGAGCCGGTCGAGCCCACGATGAAGAGAAACTCGCCGCGGCGGACGTGGAACGACGCGCCGTCGAGCCCGATGTCGCCCGCCGGGTAGTGCATGCAGACATCGCGAAACTCGATGACGTTGCGGGCATCCGGAGGACGCTCGGCGGGACGTGCCGGGGGTGCGCCCAGCGCGTCCTGCGTCCGGCGGCGCGCCGCCGGAAGGTGACGTGCGCGGATGTGTCGCTCAGAAGCGGACATGTGCCAGGAAACTAGCGGGCAGATCGGAAACTAGCGTCACGCGCACGCGGTCTTGCAGCGACAGGATCGCCGAGCGAGGCGGCGACGAGCCCGACGACAAGGAGCAACCACCATGGCGAAGCGTTACATGCACACCTGCCTGCGCGTCCGCGACCCGGAGGCGTCGCAGCGCTTCTACGGAACGCTCGGCTTCGAGCGGCGCGGCCGGCTGAACTTCGAGTCGGCCTACAACCTCTACATGGGCCTGCCGGGCGGCGGCGACGTGCTCGAGCTGACCGTCAACCGCGGTCACGACGAGCCCTACGACCTCGGCACGGGCTACAACCACATGGCGATCACCGTTGACGACGTAGACGCCGTGCTGGCCGACCTCGAGCCGCTCGGCGTGCAGCCCGAGAAGCCGCCCTACCGCCCCGGCGGGCGCGACGACCTGCCGCGCATCGCGTTCGTCGCCGACCCCGACGGCTACCGCGTCGAGCTCATCGACGGCGGCGTCTTCGAGACTCCTCAGGACCCGGCGGACTGAGCGCGTCGGTCGGCGGACCGCAACCGCATCTGCAGCCGCGCAGCGGCGTCGGCCGCGACCAGTTCCACTCGCCGGACAGCCGCACCGTGCAGCCGAGCGCGCTTGCGACGGAGTGCGCATCGCCCACTTCGCGACCCGGCACCAGCCGTTGGAGCGGTCGGAGGCCGACGAGCCGCGGCGGATCGCTACAACCGCGGCCGTGCGCGGCTGCCGCCCGCGTGCTCGTATCATCCGCCACGTGACGCCGTCCACGCCGCAGGGGTCCCGATGGCCGCCCGGCGTGAGCCGGGCGCTCACGCTCGCACCGGGCATCGCGGTCCTGACGCTGCTGACCGTCCTGGACGTGCTGGTGCAGCCCTCGGCGGCGATCATCGGGATCGTCATCGTCGCGCCGCTGCTGACGATGCTCTTCGGCGCGACGCGCGACGTCGCGCTCGTCGGCGCGCTCGCCGTCGTGATCGTCGCGCTGAGCGGGGCATGGCACGACAACTTCGGCGACGCCCTGTACCTGTACCGCGTCGGCCTAGTCGCGGCCGTCGCCATGCTGGCCGTGCTCGCCGCGCGCAGCCGCGCGCGGGCAGGCCGTGGGCAGGCGCGCTTCGCCGTCCTGGCCTCCGTCGCGGAGATCGCCGACGGCACGCTCAGCCTGCAGGACACCGTCGCCGCCCTGAACGACATCATCGTCCCCCAGGTCGCGGACATCTGCATCGTCGACACGGTCAGCGGCGGCGTGCTGCAGCGCTTTGCCGTCCGGGCCGCCGAAGGCACAGGCGCGCACACCGCGGAGATCCTCGCCGGCCGCCCGCCGTCGACCGTCGACAGCCTCGGCGATCCCGAGCAGCCGCGGCTGCTGGCGCCGATCGACGACGCGATGCTGCGCCGCATCGCGACCGATGCGCGGGACCTCGAGCAGCTGCGGACGATCGCTGCGACCTCCGGAGTCGTCGTGCCGCTGCGGGCGCGCGGGCGCCGGCTCGGGTCGCTGACGCTCCTCACGACGCCGAGCTCGGGCCGTCGCTTCGACGAGCACGATCTCGAGTTCGCGCGGGTGCTCGCGGGGCGGGCGGCGCTCGCGCTCGACAACGCCGGGCTCTTCTCGGAGCTCGAGACGATCGAGGCGCAGCTGACGGCGGCGCTCTCGACGCTGGCGGAGGCCGTCACCGTGCAGCACACGGGCGGCGCGATCATCTACGGCAACGAGGCGGCGGCCCGGATGCTCGGGTTCAGCTCGACGCAGGAGCTGCTGGGCACCTCGCTCGAGCAGCTCGTCGCGGTGTCCGACACGAGAACAGAGGACGGCTCGCCGCTGCGCATCGACGACCTGCCGGGCCGCCAGGTGATCGCCGGGGTGCACGAGCCCGAGCCCCTGCTCACACTGAGCCGCGACACGCGCACGGGCGAGACGCGGTGGCGCGTGACGAAGGCCTCCGGGGTCTACGGCTCCGACGGTGAGCTCAAGCTCGTGGTCAACGTCATCCAGGACATCACGGAGGTCAAGCGCGCCGAGCTGACGCAGCGGGTGCTGGCCCGCTCGGGCGAGCTGCTGTCTTCGTCGCTGGACTACGAGCGCATGCTCCAGCAGGTCGCCGAGCTCGCGGTCCCGCAGGTCGCCGACTGGTGCGTGGTGAGCATGCCGGACGGGCATGGCTACATCCGTGGCGTGGCCGTGGCGCACGGCGATCCGGCGAAGGTCGAGCTCGCGCGGCGCGCACAGGAGCGCTACCCCACCCGCGCCGATGCGCCCGGCGGCAGCGCGCAGGTCATGCGCGACGGCCGCTCGCACGTCGTCAACGAGGTGACCGACGAGATGCTCGCGGCGGTCGCGCAGGACGACGAGCACCTCGAGCTGCTGCGCAGCATCGGCCTGCGCGCGGGGCTGACCGTCCCGATGACGGCGGCGGGGCGGATCGTCGGCACCCTGACGCTCATCAGCGCGGAGTCCGGCCGCACGTTCGACGAAGCCGACGTGACGCTCGCCGAGGAGCTCGCGCGCCGCGCGGGCACGGCCGTCGAGACCGCGCGCCTGTACACGGAGCGGTCGAACATCGCGCGCACGTTGCAGCGCAGCCTGCTGCCGGGCCGGCTGCCGCAGATGCCCGGCTGGACCGCGGCGAAGCTGTACCGGCCGGCGGGCGACGAGAACTGGGTCGGCGGCGACTTCTACGATGCGTTCCCGGTTCACGGCGGGTGGCTGGCGGTCGTCGGCGACGTCGCCGGCCGTGGCGCGCCGGCGGCGGCGCTGACCGGCCTCGCACGCCATACGGTGCGGACGGCGGCGACGCTGCTGGATGATCCGCTCGACGCCGTGCGCACCCTCAACGGCGAGCTGCTCGCGCTCGATTCGATGTCGCTGTGCTCCATCGCCGCGGTGCTGCTGTGCGAGGACGAGCAGGGTGCCGCCACCGCCCAGATCGTCTGCGCGGGCCACCCGCTGCCGCTGCTCGTGCGCCGCGGCGCGGTGCGCGCCGTCGGCAGCTTCTCGCCCATGCTCGGCGCCTACCCGGTCGAGGAGTGGGAGCGCACGACGCACGCGCTGGAGCCGGGCGACGTGCTCGTGCTGTTCACCGACGGCGTCTTCGACACCGTCGGCGCGGACGGGCGCTTCGGCGAGGAGCGCCTCGCGCGCACGCTCGAGGGCGCGAGGGACGCAGACGACGCCGTGCGTCGGATCGATGCCGCGCTGAGCGCTTTCGAGGTCGGCGAGCAGGCCGACGACACGGCGATCCTGGCGCTGCAGCGCGTGCCGGTCGCGGCGGTCGCGCGGCGTTCCTAGCAGCTTGGGCGCGGACGCTACCTTTCGACCATGACCACGATCGTCTCCTCCACGCTGGCCAACGGCCTGCCCCTGCACAGGATCGGCATCGACGGAACCCGCGCGGTCACGATCCTCGTGGCCTTCGACGCCGGCGCGCGCACGGAGCGCCCCGAGGAGAACGGGATGGCGCACTTCCTCGAGCACCTCGTCTTCAAGGGCGGCGAGAAGTTCCCCCACTACCGTGACGTCAACCAGACGGCGGAGACGCTGGGCGGCTCCCTGAACGCCTACACGTCGCACGACCTCGTCGCGTTCCACATCACTGTGCGGGCCGAGGCCGCGCTCGAGGCGGCCGACCTGCTGAGCGACTTCGTCGGCCGGCCGCACCTCGATGCCGAGGAGCTCGACCGCGAGCGCGGCGTCGTCATCCAGGAGATCCAGCGCTACAAGGACGAGCCGTCCTCGGTCGCCGAGGAGCTCATCGACCGCGCCGCGTTCGGCGAGCACCCGCTCGGCCGCCCGGTGCTCGGGCCCGAGGAGCACCTGCGCACGTTCACGCGCGATGCCATGGTGGCGTTCCGCAACCGCCGCTGGGCGGGCGAGCGCGGCGGCGCGTTCGTCGTCGGCAACCTCGAGCACGTTCCGTCGAACGGCGCCTTCGACGAGCTCTTCCAGCGCTTCCCGGCGCTCGCCGCGCCCGAGC
>DATMJM010000096.1:0-3493 GCA_035553935.1 Solirubrobacteraceae bacterium | reverse complement strand
AGCCTCGCGCATGAACGCCGCGCGGTCGAGCGTGCCCGCCGTCAGCTCGTCGATCTTCCAGCGGCCGTCGTCCTTGCGCAGGACGAACGTCGCCGCCTTCAGCGCGAGGGTCCCTCCGCGCGGCTCGACGTCGGCCTCGGCGCGCATGCCGTCGACGTCGATGCGCCGGACGGAGACCGTCTTGGCGCCGATCTCGTCGGCGTCGTCGCGACACTCCGCAACGGCCCTGCGCCCGCGCTGCAACGTGAACTGCTCGACCGCCGATTGGGTGAGCAGGCGTGTGCAGGCGCCCGGATCGTTCGACTTGAGCGCCTCGATCACGACGTCGCGGACCTGCTTCTCCTCGGCGTCAGCCGGCGTGACCGGCGTGTCCTGCCGCTCCTCGCCGCCACCGCATGCCGCGAGCGCGACCGCCATCACCACCACGACTGCCGTGACGCGTCCGCGCATCTGCGCCCAACGTAGCCGAGATGGACGCGGTCCGGAAGCCGTCAGCCTGCGCCGGCGCCGCCTGCGGGGTCGGCGACGTTGCCGGCGACCGCACCGTCGACGCCGCCGGCGCCATTGCCCGCCGGAAGGGTGTCGGCGAGCGAGGCGGCCAGCGACTGCGGCTCGCCGAGGCGGCCGAGCTCGGCGGTGTCGCGGCCGAAGAGCAGCCCGATGTTCCAGTCGACGAGCAGCCGGGCGCGGCGCCCGATGCCGGGCATCATCGCCAGGTGGTAGGTGCGGGCGAGCATCCACGCCGGCATCCCGCTCCATGTGATCGGACCGCTCGTCGCCACCGCCTTGCGCCGCCCCATGTCGACGAAGACGCCTTTCGTCTTGTAGGTGAAGCGCCGCCGCCGCCCGCCGCCGCCGAGGGCGCTGGCGACGTTGCGCCCGACGACGCGGCCCTGGCGGATCGCGTGCTGCGCGGTCGGCGGGCAGGCCATGCCCTGGCGCGCGGGGTCCGGGACCGCGGCGCAGTCGCCGATCGCCCAGACGTCGTCGAAGCCCTTGACCTGCAGGTGGCTGTCGGTGTCGATCCGGCCGCGGTCGTCGAGCGGCAGGCCGAGCCGGGCCACGACCGGGTGCGGCTTGACGCCGGCCGTCCAGACGAGGGTGCGCGTGTGGACGAGCTCGCCGTCGCTCAGGCGGGCGGTGGTCGCGGTCACCTCGTCGAGCGTCGTGTTCGTGCGGATCTCGATGCCTCGGGCGCGCAGCTCGCGAACCGCGAAGTCGGCGAGCTTGGGCCCGATCTCCGGCATGACGCGCTCGGTCGCCTCGACGAGGATCCAGCGCATCCCGGTCACGCGGCAGCGCGGGTAGAGCTCCATGACGTCGGCGGCGAAGTCCTGCAGCTCGGCGAGACCCTCGAGTCCGGCGTAGCCGGCGCCGACGAACACGTAGGTGAGGTACTCGCGGCGGTCGTCGCCGTCCTCGAGCGTCTCGGCGATCTCGAGGGTGCGGATGACGTGGTTGCGCAGCGCGATCGCCTCGGGCAGCGACTTCAGCGCCTTGCCGTGCTCGGCGAGACCGGGAACGGGCAGCGTGCGGCTGACCGAGCCGACGGCGACGATCAGCTGGTCGTAGCGCAGCTCCTCGTCGGCGCCGTCGAGCGAGCGCACATGGACCACGTTGCGCTGCGGCGATGCACCGGTGATCTTCGCCAGGCGCAGGTGGATGGAGCCGTCGAGCTCCTCGCGCAGCGGGACGACGACATGACGCGGCTCCAGCGTGCCGGCCGCGGCGCCCGGCAAGAGCGGCGTGTAGAGCATGAAGTTGTCCTCGGTCACGAGCCGCACCCGCGCGCTGTGCGGCGGCAGGATCTTCGCGAGGGTGCGCGCGGCATAGAAGCCGCCGAAGCCGCCGCCAGCGATGAGGACGTTCCAGGCCATGGGCCTGAGAGGGTATCGGCGCGCAGCCGCTCGCCGGCGCCCGTCGTGTGAACCTTCGATCTGCGCTCAGCGCGCCAGCGTCAGCGCCGACCACTCGCCGGCATGGCCACGGGCACGCTCGCGCAGCCCATGGGACGCGAACGCCGCCGCGACGCCGTCGGCCTCGCTGCGCAGCAGGCCGCTTGCGACGAGGACGCGCGGCGGCCCGACCCGAAAGCCCGTGCGCGCGACGTGCTCGAGCAGCGGCCGCAGGAGGTTTGCGACGACCGTCGGCGCAGACGGCGCGGGGCCGTCGTGCAGCAGGTCGCCGTGGCGGATGTCGATCTGCACTCCGTTGGCCGCGGCGTTTGCGCGCGCGGCCTCGACGGCCTCGCGCTCGTGGTCGATGCCGAGCACGGGCGCCCAGCCGAGCCGAGCCGCCGCGATCGCGAGCACGCCCGACCCGCAGCCGAGGTCGACGAGCGGCGCCGGCGCGATCGGCTCGCCGAGCTCCAGCAGCGCCTCGAGGCACAGGCGCGTAGTGGGGTGCGCCCCCGTGCCGAACGCCTGGTTTGGGTCGATGACGATGTCCTGGCGCCGGTCGGCCTGCGCCGGCGGATCGCACCACGGCGGGCGCACGTGCAGGCGCCCGCCGATCGTCACCGGGCGGTGGAAGTCGCGCCAGCGTGCCGGCCAGTCGTCGGCGACCTGCGTCGTCGCGACCTCCACGAGCGCGGTACCCGCCGCGGCGCGCACGTCCGGCAGCGCGGGCAGCTCGCCCTCGGCGCCGTAGATCGCATATTCGATCGTGTCGCCGCGATCGAGCTCCTCGACGCCCGCGGGCACGAGCTCGAGCAGCTCCGCGAGCGCGACCTCGGCATCGGCCCGCGCGACGCGGATCGCGAGCCGGATCATCGCGCCGTCACCCCTGCAGGAGGCGCTTGAGCTTGGCGAACATGGACTCCTCCGATCGCGTGTTCTCCTCGCTCATCGTCTCCGCCAGGCGCTGCATGAGCTGGCGCTGCTCGTCGCTGAGCTGGCGCGGGATGACGACGTTGACGATCACGCGCAGGTCGCCGCGGCGGCCGGGCCGGCGCAGCATCGGCATCCCGCGCCCGCGCAGCTCGTAGAGCTCGCCGGGCTGCGTGCCGGGCCGGACGTGGACCTCCTCGGCGCCCTCGAGCGTCGGCACCTCGAGCTTGGCCCCCAGCGCCGCAACCGGAGCGGGCACGTCGAGCACGGTGACGAGGTCGTTGCCGTCGCGCAGGAAGCGCTCGTGCGGCCTGATCGACACGTGCACGAAGAGGTCGCCGTGCGGCCCGCCCGCGTCACCTGCGTGGCCGCGGCTGGCGACGCGGATCCGCTGGCCCTCCGAGATCCCTGGGGGGATGTCGACGCTGACGACGTGCGTGAGCACCTCGCGGCCGCGGCCGTCGCAGCGCGTGCAGCGCTTCTCGGCCAGCTTGCCGTCGCCGCCGCAGACGTCGCACGAGATCGTTCGCGCGATCTGGCCGAACGGCGTGCGGCTGACCGCCTGCAGCACGCCGTTTCCGTCGCAGCGCTCGCAGGTCGTGATCGGCGTGCCGGGCTCGGCGCCGTTGCCGTTGCAGCGCTCGCAGCGGTCCACCGCCTCGTAG
>DATMJM010000095.1:0-3865 GCA_035553935.1 Solirubrobacteraceae bacterium | reverse complement strand
CGGGCGGCGGCGCGGGCCGTGGCCGAGCCGGAGGCGGAGGAGGCGGCGGCGGAGGCGCGGGCCGTGATACGGGCGGAGGCGCCGGCGCGACACGCAACGGACGCGGTGTCGCGGCCGGTCGCGACAGCGCCACCGGCGGGCGGGACCGGACGCGAGACCGGGTTGCGGCGCGCGACGGCGGTGCCGCGGCGCGGCGACGACGTTGCGCGGCTTTGCGTGCGCGCTGCCGCGCACGCCGCGACCTCTCGCGTGCTGCGGCCGCCGCGCCTCGCCGGCGGGCGCGGCGCTGGCTTGCGGTGAGCGCATCGCTCGTCGCGACGGGCGCGAGCGGGGCTGTGGTCGTGACCGCCGGCGGATCGTTCGAGACCGGCGACGTCTCGCCGACCGGCGGACCCTGCTCCGACTTCGGTGCAGCCGGATCGTGAGCTGTGAGGGGCACGACCACGGCCGACGCCACGGCGACGCAGAGGATGCAGAGGCTGATGGCGTCTTGACGGCTCATGCGGGCTCACCCAGCTGCGACGGTACCTCGATCGAGCGGAGGCTCGCGCGTCTCGGGTCGGGGTCGGCTCGCATGGACACCTTGTAGCCGATCACGCACGTCCGCGCGCCCGTTCCGCCGGGCCGAAGAACGCTCGCAGGTGCTCGGCGACCGTCTCGGGGCACTCCTCGGCGGGAAAGTGCCCGCAGCCCTCGAGGTACTCGATGCGCACGTCGTCGGCGTGCTCGACGATGTCTTTGAACATCCCGGGCTTGAAGACGGGGTCGCCGAGGCCGTGCAGCCATAGCGTCGGGACCGTGAGCCGGCGGTCGGCGTACAGGCCGCGCAGCCACCTCGGATACTCGTACAGCTGGAACGTGCGGTAGACCTGTGACGCCGCCCTTGCGCGAGCCGGATCGCCGAAGCGCGGAGCGAAGTGCTGCTCGTACTGCGGCAGGACCGCGTCGGTCTGCGAGGAGATCGCGCCCACGACCCTGCCGACGATGCGCGGCGAGGCGTTGATGCGGCGGCCGATCCCGGGGCTGGCGAGCAGTCCCTGGTAGGCCATTGCAGCCAGCTGCTTGGGCACCGCCTTCAGCGCGAGCGTCGGCCAGACGTGGCCCGTGTTCATCGGCACGAAGCGCGTCACGCGACCGGGGTGGTTGAGGCAGACGAGAAAGCCGACGACCCCGCCCCAGTCGTGGCCGACGAGGCTCGCGCGTTCGATACCGAGCGCGTCGAGGACGCCCGCGACGTCGTCGGCGAGCTCCTCCTTGCGGTAGCCGCGTCGCGTCGCCTCGCTCCAGCCGAACCCGCGCAGGTCGAGCGCGAGGCTCCGGTAGCGGTCCGCGAGCAGCGGCATGAGCGAGCGCCACGACCACCAGTGCTGCGGCCACCCGTGCAGGAGGACGACGGCGGGCGCCGCGGGATCGCCGAGCTCGGCGACGTGCAGCCGGGCGCCGCGCACGTCGACGTAGCGGTGCTCGACGTTCTCGAGCTCTGGCATCTTCTGCGCGGCCACTGGCAGCGCAGGCTATCCGCCTACGGGATGTTTCGCTTGCGCTTTTCCAGCGTCGCGCGGATCTGCTTCATCGCGTCGCCGACGCGCCTGAGGTCCCAGTGCGAGAGCGTCACGAGCCGCATCGGCGCCGTCGCGACGACGGAGGCCGTGCGCGGCGACTTCTCCAGCACGGCGATCTCCCCGAAGAAGTCGCCGGGGCCGAGCGTCGCGACGGTCTCGCCGCCGCGGATGACGTCGGCCTCGCCTTCCTCGATCGCCATGAACTCGTAGGCATAGTCGCCTTCTTTGACCAGGTGCTTTCCGGCGGGCACCGACGACTCGGTCGCGAACGTCGCGATTGCGCGCAGCGTCTTGTCGTCGAGCGACGAGAACACCGGGATCGCCTTGAGGCGCTCTGGGTCCATGGCGGCAGAATCTAGCCCAGCGCGGGGAGCTCCTGCACGAGCGACAGGACCGGCGCGTAGAGGTCCCCGAGCTCGGCATGACGCTCGACCACGTCGCGCGCGTGGAACACGAGGTCGCCGGCGTCGCCGCTGTCCAGGCAGGAGCGCACCTCGTCCCACGTGACCGGCGTCGAGACGGCCGGCCGCTCGCGGGCGCGCAGCGAGTACACGCAGACGGTCGTCTTGTGCTCGTCGTTTTGGCTGTAGTCGATGAAGACCTTGCCCTTGCGCAGCTCCTTGCGCATGCGCGAGACGACGAGCTCGGGCTCGGAGGCCTCGAGCAGCTCGGCGACCGCGTGCGCGAAGCCCTTCGTCTGCGCGTAGGTGACGCCGCGCGAGTTGAGCGGCACGTAGACCTGCAGCCCCTTCGAGCCCGACGTCTTGGCGAACGACTGCAGGCCGAGGTTCTCGAACATGCCCTGCAGCCACAGCCCGACGCGGCAGCACTCCACGACCGTCGCGGGCGGCCCCGGGTCGAGGTCGAAGACCATCATCGTCGGGCGGCCAAGATCCTCGCGGCGGTGCAGCTGCGTGTGCAGCTCCAGGGCGGCGAGGTTCGCCAGCCAGACGAGGGTCGGCAGCTCGCTGCAGACGCAGAACTCGACGGCCTTGTCCGACAGCGCCACCGACACCGTCTCGACCCAGTCGGGCCGGTGCGACGGGCAGTTCTTCTCGAAGAAGCTCTTGCCCTCGACGCCGTTGGGAAAGCGCACCCGGGTGAGCGGACGGGCCTCGAGGTGCGGCAGGATCGCGGGCGCGATCGCCGTGTAGTACTCGATGACGTCGCGCTTCGTGAAGCCGACCTTCGGATAGAGCACCTTGTCGAGGTTCGTGACCTTCAGCGTCCGCTGGGCGACCCGCACCTCGCGCCCGTCGCGGACCGGCGTGCCGGCATCCAAGAACGCCGACGGCGGCGCCTCCTCGCGCAGTCCCTTGTAGGACGGATGGCGCATGACGCCGTCGGAGGTCCATTCCGTGAACTCGACCTCGGCGACGCGCGTCGGCTGCACGAAGACCGCGCCGCGCGGCAGCGGCGGATCGCCGCCGAACGGCGAGTCGGGGCGCTCCTCCAGCGTCTTGGCGAGGAACGTCAGCTCCGCCTCGGTGAAGCCGGTGCCGACGCGGCCGGCATAGCGCAGCCGCCCATCCTCCGCAACGCCGACCAGCAGCGCGCCGATCCGGCTGCGGCGCTTGCCCTCGCCGGGCGTCCAGCCGCCGATCACGACGTCCTCGCGCAGCACGTTCTTGACCTTGAGCCAGCACGGCGAGCGGCGGCCGGGCAGATACGGGCTGTCCAGCCGCTTGGCGATCACGCCCTCCAGCCCGCTCGCGCGGCTGGCGTCGAGCACCGCCGCGCCGTTGCCGACGACGTGGTCGGGCGTCTGCCAGTACGGCCCCTGCAGCTCGAGCTCCTTCAGGCGCGCGCGACGCTCCTCGTAGGGCAGCTCCATGAGCGAGTGGCCGTCGAGCCACAGCAGGTCGAAGACGAGGTACGCGACGGGCGAGTCCTTCACGCGCCGCTTGGCGGCGGCTTCGGAGGCGACGTGCATCCGGCCCTGCAGCCGGCCGAAGCTCGGCCGCCCGTCGTCGTCGAACGCGACGATCTCGCCGTCGAGGATCGCCCGGTGCGAGCTCAGCGCGCGGTTGAGCGCCTTGAGCTCTGGATAGGAGTGGGTGACGTCGTTGTGGTTGCGGCTCTCGAAGCGCAGCCGGCCGGGCTCGGAGTAGGCGGTCGCGCGCACGCCGTCCCACTTGATCTCGTAGGCCCAGTGCTCGTCGTCGGCGGGCAGTCCCCTCGCCGCCTTGGCGAGCATCGGGCTGAGCCGCGGCGGCATCGGCTCGCGCGTGGGATCCTCGGGCGGATCCATGCGGTGGATCATCCAGTCCTTGCCGGCAGGCTCGCCGCGCTCCTTCTTCAGC
>DATMJM010000094.1:0-4963 GCA_035553935.1 Solirubrobacteraceae bacterium | reverse complement strand
GCGGATCGCGCTGTTGAGGCTCGCCAGCTCGCGGGCCATGCCCTCGAGCGCGCCGCCGTCGCCGGTCGTCGACGGCAGCACGATCACGTGGCCGGCGCCCGCGATGCCCAGCCCCGGCGGGAAGATCGGCGCGCTCATGGACGTAAGCTCGTCGACGGGCACGATCGCCGCCTACCGCGCCGGCCTGGCGACCTTCGCCCAGGCGCTGACGACGCAGGTCAACGCCGTCTACAGCCCCGCCGCCGGGATGAGCTTCTTCGCGTACGACGCCGCCACCGCGACGCTGTCGCTCAATCCCGCCGTCACCGGAGCGACGCTGAAGGCCGGCAGCGGCAGCGCGCCGGGCGCCAACGACGTGGCGATCGCCCTGTCGGAGCTGCGCGGCAAGCCCGGCGGCCCCGACGATGCCTACGCGCAGCTCGTGACGCGCGTCGGCACCGAGGTCGCCGACGCGCGACGCACGACGCTCAACGCGACCGCGCTGAAGAACGCGATCGAGGACCGCCGTCAGAGCACGGCCGGCGTCTCGCTCGACGAGGAGATGACGAGCCTCATCCGCTTCCAGCGCGGCTACCAGGCGGCGGCGCGGGCGATGACGACCACCGACTCGCTGCTGGACACGCTGATCAACCGCACGGGGCGGGTGGGTCTGTAGATGAGCACCTCGCGCATCACGAGCTCGATGATCCACCGCGGCGTCCTCGCGGACCTCAACGACATCGCGACGCGTGTCTCGCGCACGCAGCTCAAGCTGTCGTCGGGCAAGGAGATCCTGCGCCCGTCCGACGACCCATTCGGCGCCGGCCGCGCGCTGGGCCTGCGCTCCGAGCTCGACGGCCTCGGGCAGTACCGCCGCAACGCGGCCGATGCCGACGGCTGGACGACGGCGACCGAGACCGCGCTGGGGACCATCACGGACATCGCGCAGCGTGCCCGCGAGCTGCTGCTGCGCGGCGCCAACGGGACGACATCGCCGGTCGAGCGCGAGACCATCGCCAAGGAGATCGACCAGCTCATCGGCTCGACGAAGGACACGATGAACTCGACGTACGCCGGACGCTCCCTGTTCGGCGGCACGGAGACGGCGACGAAGCCCTACGGCAGCGCAAGCGACGCCTATCTCGGCGACGGCGGCGACATCGTGCGCTCCGTCGGCCCCGGCGTAACGCTGATCGTCAACACGCGCGGTACAGACGTGGTCGGCGACGGCACGGATGGAAAGCTGCTCAACACGCTGCGCGACATCGCCGCGCACCTGCGCGGCACGACGCCCGCGGACAGCGCCGCATTGGGGTCGAGCGACATCGTCGCGATCGACCGCTCGCTCGACGCCGTGCTCGACGCGCGCGCACAGGTCGGCGCGATCGCGCGCCGGGTCGCGTCCGCCGACTGGCGCCTCGCCGAGCTCGAGGAGAACGTCCGCGGGCTGCTGTCGCAGACCGAGGACGCCGACATGGCGGCCACGCTCGTCGACTACTCCATGCAGCAGTCCGTCTACCAGTCCGCGCTGCGCGCCGGCGCGAACATCGTCCAGACCTCGCTGCTGGACTTCCTGCGCTAGTTGCACTAGGACACGGCCTGCAGATGTCGCCCCTGAGCATCCAGAGCACCCGCTTCGGCACCGTCGAGGTCGAGCCCGAGGCCGTGCTGTCGTTCCCGCGCGGGCTGATCGGCCTGGGCGGGTCGCGCTACGCGCTGCTGACGACCGATCCGGACAGCCCGTTCTCCTGGCTGCACTCGCTGGAGGACCCGGACCTCGCGCTGCCGGTCACGCGTCCGTGGCAGTTCTTCCCGGGCTACGAGGTCGTCGTCTGCGACGAGGAGGCCTCCGCGCTCGATCTCGGCGACGACGGCCCGGCCGACGTGTGGGTGACCGTGCGCGCGGCCGCGAGGATCGAGGACTTCACGGTGAACCTGCGCGCGCCGATCGTGGTCACGTCCGGGACCGGCGGGGCGGCCGCCTTCCAGGTGATCAACGACGCGCCGGGGCTCGAGGTGCGCACGCCGCTGTTCGCGGCCGCGCCGCCGCGCGGCTGAGCACGCCGCCGCCCGGTCGAGGACGCAGACGATTCGCGATCGCCGCCGGCGAGGTCGCGCCGGCGCTGCTGCAGGGCATCGCCTGGCCTATGTCCCCAGGTGCAGGCGCGTCCCGCGTGGCATGACGAGCAGCGGGCAGCGCGCGGTGTGCGCGAGCTGGCCGCTCGTGCCGCCGAGCAGCACGGCCCCCACTGGGCCGTAGCCGCGAGAGCCGACGACGAGCAGGTCGAGGTCCGCGCTGTGCGCGGCGAGGACGTCGTCGGCGGGCCCGTCGACCAACCGGTCCTCGACCTCGACGCGCGCGCGGGCCTCGCCGACGGCATCGCCGTGGGCGGCCCGCAACGCCGCCGCTCCCGCGGCGCCGAGCGGGCGCCGCGCGACGGCCGTGATCACCTGCAGCCGCGCGCCCGCGCCGGCCGCCAGCGTGATGGCGGCGTCGAGCGCCTCGCGCGCCTCGTCGTCGTCGTCGATGCCGACCCCGATCCGGCTCAGCCGCTCGGGGCGCCGATCGGCGTAGTCGCGCGGCGCGATCGCGACGGGGCACGCGGCGCCGGCCAGCAGCCGCTCCCCGACGCCGCCCGGCAGCAGCCGGCCGACCGCGCCACGCGTCGTGGAGCCGACGACGATGATCCCCGCGTCGGGCTGCTCGGTCGCGTGCTGCAGCTCGCGCGCCGCGAAGTTGCCGGCGACGACGCGCGCCTCGGCCGGCGCGATCCCCTCGGCCTGCGCGAGCTCGAGCAGCGTCTGGCGGGCCTCGTCGCGCACGTCCTCGAGCTCGGGGCTGCCGGGGTCGCCGAGCGGGTGGTAGGCGAAGACCGAGATCAGCACCGCGGGCGCCCCCGTGGCATCCGACAGGAGGTGGCCGAGCGCGAGCGCGTCGAGCGTGCGCTGCTTGGCGTCGACGGCGATGATGATGCTCTTGGCCACGGCGTCCTCCGGTTCGCGTGGACTGACAGTGTCACAGCCGCCGCGTAGGCTGTAGGCGTGCTCAGCATCACCCGCCGCATCGGCGAGCGCATCGTGATCGGCGACGACATCGTCCTGCATGTGCAGGAGGTCAGCGGCAGCACGGTGCGGATCGGCATCGAGGCCCCGAAGGCGCTGCCCGTCTACCGCGAGGAGATCTGGGCCGCCGTCAAGGAGGAGAACGCGCGGGCCGCCGCTGCCGACGTCGAGCTGCCGCGCGGGCCGATCGTGCCGCCTGCCGCTTGAGACGCGGCCGCGTCGCGGCGCCGGCCGTGGAGCTCCTGCCGCTGCAAAAGCGGTTGCAGGAGGGGCTGATCGGCGCCCAGATGGCCCGGTTGCGCGCAAAGCGCGCTTAACTGCTGCGCGTGAGCCGTCCCAGGCGACGACGCAAGAACCCCGCACGCCGCGCGCTGGCCGCGCTGCTGCTGCTCGTCGCGCTGCTCGCCGGCGCGGCCGCGCTGTGGGACCGCTCGCGCGCCGACCGCCTCGCGGCCGGCATCCGCATCGGCGGCGTCGCGGTCGGCGGACTGGACGCCGCGGAGGCGTCGGTGCTCGTCAACAGCCGCGCGGTGGCGCCCAAGCGGCGCACGCTGCGGGTGCACACGCGCGCGAAGACGTTCGAGCTCGGGCCCGACCAGCTGCAGGTGCGCGCCGACGTCGACGAGGCGGTCGAGCGCGCGCTGACCGACAGCCGGCGCGGGTGGTTCGGCGCGCGCGTGCTGCGCGACCTGCGCGGCGAGCAGGTGCGCGCGTCGATCCCGCTCACGACGCGCTACGCGAAGGGGGTGCTGCCGCGCTTCGTGGCCGAGATCGCCGCCTTCGGCTACGTCGCGCCCGTCGACGCGTCCGTCGAGCCCAGCGCGGACGGGCTCAAGCAGGTGCCGTCGCGCGCCGGCCTGCGGATCGACACGGGCGAGCTTCATCGCAAGCTCGAGCGCGCCGTGCAGAACCGCTCGCGCCCGGCGGAGATCACCGTGACGACGCTGCCGGTCGCGCCGAAGGTCACGGCCGAGGACCTCGCCGCGCGCTACCCCTCGTACATCGTCGTCGACCGCAAGTCGCACGTCCTGCGCCTGTACCGCAACCTCGAGCCGTTTCGCAGCTGGCCGATCGCCGTGGGCCGCGAGGGGCTGGAGACGCCGACGGGGCTGTACGACATCCAGTGGAAGGAGACGAACCCCAAGTGGCGCGTCCCCAACAGCGAGTGGGCGGGCGACCTGGCGGGCAAGACGATCCCGCCGGGCCCGGCGAACCCGATCAAGGCGCGCTGGATGGCCTTCAACGGCAGCGCGGGGATCCACGGCATCGACCCGAGCGCCTACTCCACGATCGGAACCGACGCCTCCGCGGGATGCGTGCGGATGCGGATCCCCGACGTGATCTCGCTGTATGCGCGCGCGCCGGTCGGAACGCCGGTCTACGTCGCCTAGGAAAGAGGGGCGGGTCGCGCGTGCACGCCCTCCCCTACGCCGCGTAGCCGCGCAGCACCTCGACCGCCTCGTCGGCCCCCGGCAGCGCGGTCCACGACGCGGCGATGCGCTGCGCCTCGCGGGCGTACGACGGGTCGCCGAGGACCGCCTCCACCGCCGGCCCGAGCTGTGCGACGAGCTCGGGCTCGGGCGGCGCGAGCACCGGCCGCCCGCCCGGATCGGCGCCGAGCGCGATGCCCGCGCCGGCGCGCGCGACCGCGCCCGCGTTGGCGAACTGGTCGTAGCTGAACAGCGGCAGGACCGCGAGCGGCACGCCGTGACGCAGCGCGCCGAGCGTCGAGCCGTAGCCGCCGTGGATGACCGCGACCGCGGTCAGCGGGAGCACCGCGTCCTGCGCGACCCACTCCTCGACGTGCACGTTGGCCGGCAGCGGGCCGAGGGCGGCGCGGTCGCGGGCGGCGCCGAGCGTGACGAGGACCCGCACCCCCAGCGGCGCGCACATGCCGTTCTATCCCGCCGTCTACCGTGCC
>DATMJM010000093.1:0-4464 GCA_035553935.1 Solirubrobacteraceae bacterium | reverse complement strand
CCTCCAGCGCCGCCGCCAGGTCACGCAGCAGCGCGGCGAGGTCGCCGCCCGCGTCGCGCTGCAGCAGGACGGCCGCGACGAGCGTGTCGAGCGGACCGCCCTCGCTACGGCGCGCGAGGTCGCGCAGGACGTCCTCCGTGCGCTTTCCGAGGTCCAGCGCGGCGGCCGCGGCACGCAGCTCCTCACCCGCGGGGCCGCCGACACCACCGTCGCGGGCGACTGCCGTCACGGCGCCGCGCACCGAGCGGCCGCCCGCGAGCGCGTCCGCCAGCGCGCGGGCGATCGCGGGCACCCCGGCCGCCACAGCCGCTGCACGGCGGCGGGCGCGCGCGTGCACGACGCGGCGCGCGGCCCACGGCGCCGCCGCTGCGAGCGCGACGCCGGCGAGCAGGCCGCCGACGAGCCAGCCGCCGCCGAGCAGCGCGAGCGCGCCGAGCAGCGCGAGGCGCCGGCGCTCGGGACTCGTCGGCGCCCGCCCGGAGCGGACGAGCTCGAGCGCCGGCGCGACCCAGCGCCGGAGTGCCTGCACGAGGCGCTGCTGTTCGGCCGCGGCGATCGCCTCCCAGGCGGCGAGGACGGCGCAGATCGCCGACAGCGCGGCCAGCAGCGCCGCCGCACTCATGTCGGCTGCGGCGAGAACTGCGCCAGCCGCGCGGCGAGCCCGTCGCCGAGCGGCGCCCGCCACTCCGGGCGCCCGTCGCGCAGCGCGTAGAGCTCGCGCGTCGCCGCTCCGCCCGCCACGCGGGCGACCTCGCTGACGGCGACGACGCAGCGCGCGCCGCCCGGCAGCCGCGCCTGGTGGACCACGAGATCCAGTGCGCCTGCGACCTGCTCGCGGATCGCCTCGTGCGGCAATCCGAGGCCGGCCATCAGCGCCAGCGTCTCCACGCGCCGCAGCGCCTCCTCGGGCGATCCCGCGTGGACCGTCGACAGCGAGCCGTCGTGGCCGCTGGACATCGCGCTGAGCATGTCCAGCGCCTCGGATCCTCTGACCTCGCCAACGACGATCCGGTCCGGGCGCATCCGCAGGGCATTGCGCACGAGCCGGCGGACGGTCACCTCGCCACGGCCCTCCAGCGACGCCGGGCGCGCCTCGAGCCGCACGACGTGCGGGTGGCGCAGGCGCAGCTCGGCGGCGTCCTCGACCGTCACGATCCGCTCACGGTCGCCGATGAACTCCGTCAGCGCGTTGAGCGTCGTCGTCTTGCCCGAGCCGGTGCCGCCGCTGATGAGGATGTTGCAGCGCGCGCACACGGCGCTCTCCAGCAGGTCGCGCAGGGGCGCCGCCCAGGTGCCGTTGGCGACGAGGTCGGCGGGCCCGAAGCCGCGCGGGCGAAAGCGGCGGATCGTCAGCACGGGGCCGTCGAGCGCCAGCGGCGCGACGACGACGTTCACGCGCGAGCCGTCGGGCAGCCGCGCGTCGCACAGCGGCTCGGCCTCGTCGACGCGGCGCCCGAGCGGCGCGAGGATGCGCTCGATCGCGTGACGCAACTCGGCCTCGTCGGCGAACGCCGTGCCGGTCTGCTCGAGGCGCCCGCCGCGCTCGATCCAGACCTGCCCGGGGCCGTTGACCATCACCTCGTCCACCGCCGGATCGGCGAGCAGCGGCTCCAGCGGGCCGAGCCCGAACGATCGCTGCGCCACGCGCGCGGCCAGGCGCGCGCGGGCGTCGTCGTCGAGCAGCCCGGCCTCGCGATCGACGAGCGCGCGGATGCGCGCGTGCAGATCGCCCGCCGTGCCGAGCCGGCCTACGTCGGCCAGCAGCCGGTCGCGCAGCGCGCCGGCGAGCGCGTCGAACGCGTCCTCGCGGGCGTCGTCGGGCTCCATGTCGCATTTAGGGCGCGGGCGCCGCGACTTCGCCCCGAGCACGTGCATCGAGTACCCATCCAGGGGACACTGCACGAGATCGCGATGGCCGATACCGAGCGCGCCAAGCCCAAGCTCAAGCGCAAGTTCTTCGAGGAGGAGCTCGTGCGGCTACAGCGCGAGCTCGTCTTGCTGCAGGAGTACATGAAGGCCAACGGCCTGCGCGTCGTCGTCGTCTTCGAGGGCCGCGACGCCGCCGGCAAGGGCGGTGTCATCAAGCGCATCACCGAGTGGACGAGCCCGCGCTCGTGGCGGATCGCGGCGCTCGCGGCGCCGACCGAGCGCGAGCGCACGCAGTGGTACTTCCAGCGTTACGTGGCGCACCTGCCGGCGGCCGGCGAGATGGTCCTGTTCGATCGCTCCTGGTACAACCGCGCCGGCGTCGAGCGCGTCATGGGCTTCTGCACCGAGGGCGAGTACCGGGAGTTCCTGCGCTCCTGCCCGGAGTTCGAGCGCATGCTGGTGCGCTCCGGGATCATCCTCGTCAAGTACTGGTTCTCGGTGTCCGACGACGAGCAGGAACGGCGCTTCCAGTCGCGCATCAACGACCCGATGCGGCGCTGGAAGCTCAGCCCGATGGACCTCAAGGCGCGCGAGCTGTGGGTCGAGTACTCCAGGGCGAAGGACGCGATGTTCGCGCACACCGACATCGAGGAGGCTCCGTGGTACGTCGTCGAGGCCGACGACAAGCGCCGCGCGCGCCTGAACTGCATCTCGCACCTGCTGTCGATGATCCCCTACGAGGACGTCCTCCCGCCGCCGCTGGAGCTGCCGCCGCGCCAGCCCGATCAGGGCTACGTGCGCCCGCCGATGGACGAGCAGCGCTTCGTCCCGGACCGCTACTAGGGCAGCTCCGGGATCCTGCGCATTCCGGCGGCGCCGCGGCCGCGGTCGCCCGCCGCGCGCGGCAGCAGGCGCAGCTCGCGCGCGAAGTCCTGCACGGCGGCGAGATAGACGGCCTGGCGCAGCGTCACGCGCAGCGAGGCGGCCACGCGCTGCCCCGGCGACTGCTTCGCAGCCCCCGCGTCGCCGGCGGCGACGGCGGACACGTCGAGCACCTCGACGTCCTCGAGCGCGAGCACGGCGCCGCCCGGCCCGCCGGCGGCCGGTTCTGGCGTCACGAGCACGTCGACGCGGCTGCCGGCGCCGATCAGCTGCGACGACCCGAGCGCCACGACCTCGGCGACACGCTCCCCGCGGCCGATCGCCGGGCCCGCCGGCTGTGCTTGCTCGTCGCCGACCATCGCGCCCGTGAGGTCCGTTCCGGCGGGGATCGCCATGCGCGCCCGCTGCCCTGCGAACGCGGCCGGATCGCCGACGGCGCCGCGCGGCGCGAAGCGCGCCGGCACGCGGCGGATCGCCAGCGCGTGCGCAGGGATGCGCTGCCCTGCGCGGATCGACGCGTGCGCGACCACGACGTCGACGAGCCCGCCGACGCGGCGCTGGAGCTCCGCCTCACGGCCGGCCACGTTGAAGGCCGCCAGCCCGCCGAGCACCAGCGCGAGCCCGCCGAGCACCAGCGCGCGCCGGCGCCGGCTCATCGCGGCAACCGCCGTGCGGGCCCGACGCCGGCGCTCGCCGAGCGATCACGCGCCGTCACGGCGGGCGCCGCACGAGCGGCAGCTCGATGCCGATCCGGGTCCCCTGCGGCGCCGGCGCGGCCACGAGCCGGCCGCGGTGTCGCTCGGCGATCTGCCCGGCGATCGCCAGCCCGCGCCCGCGGCGCCCGCGGCCGGCGCGCGGGCGGCGCGTCAGCTCGCTCAGGGCGACCGGCAGCCCGCGGCCCTCGTCGATCACCTCGATGCGGACGTGCTGAGCGCCGACGAAGCGGGCGCCGACCTCGATGCGTCCGGGAGCGTGCTCGAGCGCGTTGGCGATGAGGTTCGAGATCGCCTGCGCGAGGCGCAGCCGGTCGCCGACGACGGCGGCCTGCGGCAGCACGCAGCCCAGCGACACGACGCTGCCGAACGCGCAGGCGACGGCCTCCCAGCTGTGGAACTGCTCTTCGAGCAGCTCGGCGACCTCGACGGGCTCCTCGCGCTCGAGGATCCGCTTCCCGCGGCGCGCGGCGGCGAAGTCGTCGAGCGCGAGCCCCGCGCGGCGCAGCTCGTGGTCGAGCGTCGCGAGCCGCTCGGGCGGCCCCTCCTGGCGGCGCTGCATCGTGGCGAGCGTCAGCCGCACGGCGGTCAGCGGCCCGCGCAGCTCGTGGCAGGCACGCGCGACGAGCTCGCGCCGGCGGCGCAGCTCGACGGCCGCGAGGCCGGCGACCGCGAAGCCCGCGACGGCAAGCGCCCACGGGAGGATGCTCGTGTGCATGTGCACGTCATAGGGCCGGGGCCGCCGGAGTTCGCCCCCCTGCCGGCGCTCAGGCGGTGAGCGGCTCCTCGAGCGCGGCGGCGGTGGCCGGCGGTGAGTCGACGAGCCGGTAGCCGACGCCCCAGACGTTGACGACGTAGCGGTCGCCGCATGCCCCGAGCTTGTGGCGCAGCCGGCAGGCGTGGGAGTCCAGCGTGCGCGTGGAGCCGCTCGAGCGAAACCCCCAGATGGCGCGCAGCAACTCGTCCTTGGTGAACACCCGCGTCGGCTCCGTCGCAAGGG
>DATMJM010000092.1:0-3279 GCA_035553935.1 Solirubrobacteraceae bacterium | reverse complement strand
ATCGCGCGGTGCCCGGCCACTGGGAGGGCGATCTGATGATCGGCAAGCGCAACCAGACCGCGATCGCCACGCTCGTCGAACGCACGACGGGCTACGCGATGCTCGTCGCGCTGCCTGACGGCTACAAGCCCGAGCTCGTCGCGCCGCCACGCCCACCGAACAGATCGCAGAGCTCCTATTGCAATAACCGCCAGAATCCGCCCAACGCTGAGCGGGACGCGCGCTGCGGCCGGGGGCGCCACTCGCGCTGCCGCTCCGACATCACTCAGCAGCAGGCGTTCGCTTCGTAGTCACACCTCCCGGCTGCTGCCTCACGATGAAGCGCTGCTCGCCGACGCGCTGCACGTGGGTGTCGAGCGCGGCGCAGGCGCTCGTGAGGCGGGTGGCGATCCAGTCAGCGTCGGCGCTGTGCGCCAGGGCGGTGTGGCAGTGGCGCACTCGCAGCCCGACGAGCTCAAGCGCGATGGCCGGGCGCCAGATGGCGAGCAGGCCGAGGTCGTTGCGCAGGACCGGGTCAATTCGGTAGTCGTCCAGCGCGTCGCCGAGGTCAAACAGGATCGGTCCGCGCTCCCAGCCGACGCCATGAAAGACGTGTGCGGAGTGTCCGGCGATCAGGCTGGCTCCCGCCGCCTGCAGCTCGCGGCCGGCGCGCCGCTGCCAGGCAGCGGGCTCAGTCGTCATGTTCGGTCCCCAGTGCGGGCAGACGATGACGTGGTCGCAACGTGCGGCCAAGCCGCTGACGGCGCTCAGCAGCCACCCCGGGGTCTGGCTCCAAAGGTTCGCGTGCGCGACGCCCCACACTCCGTCGGCGGCGGCGTACTGCACTGGATGGTCGGTGAAGGAGATCAGCCCGATGCGGGATGAACCGGCGTTGACGACGACGCCGGCCCGGGCGGCGCGCAGATCACGTCCAGCACCACAGCAGGCGATTCCGCTGATGCTCAGGATCGCAAGCGTGTCGCGCAGCGCGATCTCCTCGTAGTCCAACGCGTGGTTGTTGGCGAGCGTTGCCGCACCGATCCCAACTGCTGACAGCGCGCGTACCGCGCCCGGGGGGCCGCGAAAGAAGAACGGCTTGCCCGGCAGCCGCACGGTCGGCCGGCCCCGGCTGGAAAGGCAGCATTCCAGGTTGCAGATCACGAGATCCAGCGAGCTCGTCAGCTCGCGCAGCGCAGGATCCCACAGCTTCTCGGGCGATCGCGTGCGCAGCGCGGCGGCTACGTTGCGTCCAAGCATCACGTCCCCGAGCAGGCCGACCGCAACGCTCATGGGCGCGATCAGCAGCCGCGCTCGACGAACGCGTGGCGGCCGTCCCAGCGCAGCCAGCCAGCCGATCGCCGTTCATCGCGCGTGGTGCAAGGCAACCGATTAGCGAACCCAGCGGCCGACATGCCGTTGCGCTGCTCACGGGCGCACGCGACCTGCGCGGCACGAACGTCAGACACGGAAGATCGCGTCCGCGCGAAGCATCCGCGTGCTATGGCATTCTGCGAAGCATGCATCCCAGCGACACGCAGTACGCGGGCAATGACATCGACGTCCGCAGTCATCGCCCAGAACGCTAACGCGATCGGCTGCATCTCACGACGATCGTGCGCTCGACGGCGGGCACTTCGAGAGCCGCACCGAGCAGATCGACCGATCGCAGTTGAAGCGCTCGATGCGCTTGCTCCGCGCTCGATAACGGCACGCATGCCCTCGTCACCGTCGGACTGACCGAAACCTCGTCGAGTCGGCTCCGCTTCGCAGTGACCTCGATGATCGCGATGGCGCACGACCCGGTACGCCGTCCGCAACCCAACCGCCAGCGGAAGCGAAGCGGTCGAGTGCTCTCGGTCGGGACCTTCTCCTCAGCGTCGGACGTCACCGACAGGCCGAATCAGAACAGCAAGCCTCGAAGGAGCAGCCGGGACCTTCGTCGGCCTATCGGTGCTGGCCGTGCAGCGCATGTGTCGCGTCATCCGCCAGCCAACGCGGCCAGAGTCCAGACGGCGACGAGGCTGAGTATGGTCGCGAGCAGCGCGAGCAGCGCCCACCACGTGCGACCCCTTGCTGCGATGGCGAGGATTCCGAATGCAATCGTTCCAATCACCAATCCCAGGAAGATCCACAGCGGTGGGTCGTGGGCCTTTGGCGGGCTGTTGATGAGCTCCCGCAACGTCAATCCCCCGGCCACGACACATCCCGCGCCAGCGGTCGCAATGAGCGTCTGTACTGCCATCCTGCGGGAGTCCGGGTGGTTCCCGAACACCTTCGCTGCGCTCGGCATGGATGGACCATAGCCGCGTAGCACGTCAGCCCCGCGTTTCGCCCGGCAGGGGCGCTCTGATCGGGCGGCAAGCCGGTCCCTGGGAGGGACGTCGACTGGGTCGCCGGCGGGGGCGGCGGCGATCTCACAGCCGAACGGCATCCGGGATGCCGGTGCGGCCGCCTCGGGGGACACTGGCATGGTGGACAACGCCTGGATCGCTGACCGCTTGGAGGCGTTTGCGTCGCTGCTCGATTTGGGCGACGCGAACCCCTACATGCCACGCGCCTATCGTCGCGCTGCCGAAACGATCCGAAGCGCAGCGGTCCCTGTCGCCGGGCTGGTGCAGTCCGGGCGGGTGCGCGAGCTGCGCGGGATCGGTCCCGGGATCGAGGCCCGGCTGTGGGAGCTCGTGCAAACCGGTGAGATCGCCGAGCTCGCGGAGCTCGAGCGTGAGCTCTCGCCCGAGCTGATCGGCCTCGGCCGCTATCTCGGGCTGTCGGCGACCCGCTCGCTCAAGATCGCGCGGGCGCTCGGCGTTCGGACGGCTGGCGGGCTGCGCGAGGCGGCGGCGGCCGGGCGGCTGCAGACCGTTCCGGGGATCGGGCCGAAGCGCGAGGCGCAGGTGCTCGACGCGCTCGCCCGCGAGGGCGAGCCGCGCCCGCAACGAAGCCTGCTCCTGAACCACGCCTGGGAGCTGGTCGGAGGCGTGGCGGCCGCCCTCGGCGGCGAGGCGGCCGGCGACGTGCGGCGCTGGCACGACTCCTGCGAGCACCTCGCGGTGGTCTGCTCTGCGCCGGATCCCGCGCCCGTGCTGGCGCGTTTCGCCGCGCTGCCCCAGATCGTCGCGGTGGTTGAGCAGACCGAGCGGCGGGCGGTCGGGGTAACGGTCGAGGGCGTTCCGATCGAGCTCGTCGCCGCTGAGCCGCAGCGGTTCGGGACCGCCCTCGTGCGGGCGACGGGCTCGTCGGCGTACGTGGCCGCGCTCGAGCCGCTGCCGGACGCGTCCGACGAGCGGTCTGTCTACGCTG
>DATMJM010000091.1:0-8299 GCA_035553935.1 Solirubrobacteraceae bacterium | reverse complement strand
CGCCCACAAGGCATCCGACGAGGGGATCATCGCGGCGGAGGACGCCGCCGGTCAGCGTCCTGACGACCTTCTTGCGCCGCTCGCCGACGGCGGCGAAGTCGACCACCGGCTCTCCGACGGAGATGCCGTAGGCGTCGGCCTCGCGGATCTCGCCGAGCACGTCGGCGACCCGCAGGACGGCTTTCGCGGGGATGCAGGCGTAGTTCAGGCAGCGCCCGCCGACGAGATCTGACTCCACCACCGCGGTCCTCATGCCGAGCTGGGCCGCGCGGATCGCGCCGACGTAGCCGCCGGGTCCCGAGCCGATGACGATGCAGTCGTAGGAGCTTTCCGCCATGGGCGCGAGCCTATCCAAGTGGCGCTACGGCCCCGGCTCGCGAGGGCGCTGCTTGGGCATCTGCATCCGCGCCATCGGGCGCACGAGCTTCCAGAACAGCCAGCCGAGCAGGCCGATGGCGACGACCGTCACGAGCGCCTGCCAGAGTGTCTGCACGCCGATCAGGTACAGCGCGAAGAAGACGATCTGGATGCCGAGGATCGTCTGGAAGCCGAGCACCGCCCAGTACTGTCGCGCGAGCATCCCGAAGCCCGCGACGAGCAGCAGCGCCGTCGTCACGGCGGTCGCGATCGACGGGTCGCCGCTGGCGGTGGAGATGTCGTTGCCGGTCAGCGCGCTGACGACGTTGGCGATCGCGAAGACGAACGCGACGATCGCCGCGATCGTGACGACGCGCGGCCGCTCACCCGGCGCGAGCGGCTCGAGGCCCGCGCGGATCTCCTCGTCGCGCGCCCGGCCGCGCGCATAGGCTCGGCGCATCTGATCCTCGGGCGCCGGTGGCTGGGGCGGCCGTGCCGGCGCCTCGTCGCGAGACGCCGTGCCCGAGCGCCTGCGCTTGCGGCTACGCGCGTCCATGCGCCTGGTCGGCCGGCAGCGCGGCGCGCAGCTGCGCTGCTGCCGCGTGCGGATCGGCGGCCTCGGCGATCGCGCGCACGACGGCGACGCGATCGGCGCCGGCGTCCACGACCGCCCGCACGTTGCTCGCGTCGATCCCGCCGATCGCGAAGAACGGCACCGGCGCGTGGAACGCGGCGAAGCGCACGAGCTCGACGCCGACCGGATGGCGGCCGGGCTTGGTCGGGGTCGCGTACACGGGACCGACGCCGATGTAGTCGGCCTGCCTCGCGCCGGCGACCTCGTCCGGGAAGTGCGTCGACTGCCCGACGAGGGCGTCCGCGCCCGCCAATTCGCGTGCGGCGGCCGGCTCCACGTCGTCCTGCCCGACGTGGCAGCCGTCGGCCCCGGCGGCCCGCACGAGCTCGGCCCGGTCGTTGAGGATCAGCAGCGCGCCGCGCTCGTCGCACAACCGGCGCGCGACCTTCGCGGCCGCGACGAGCTGCTCGGCCGATGCCTGCTTGTCGCGCAGCTGCACGATGTCGACGCCGCCGGCCAGTGCGGGCGCCAGCACGTCCTCGAGCGCGCGGCCGCCGGGGCGCAGGTCGCACACGAGGTACAGGCGGGCCTCCTGGAGCCGCGCGCGGCGTGCATCGAGATCGCTCACCGGGTCCATTGTGGCGTTCGTGGCTCGAAACCGGTGAGGACGCGCGCGAGCGCCAGCGCGACGAGCGCGATGAGGACGCCCGCGACGTCGTCGACCACGTAGTGCCACCCCAGGTGCACGGTCGCGAGCGCGCTCAGCCCGAACAGCACCCACAACACGGCCCGCACCCACCGCGCCACCCCGATCAGGTGCGCGGCCAGCGCCGCCGTGAACAGCAGCGAGCAGTGCAGGGAGGCGAACGCGGCGATGTTCTGCGCCACTCCCGGCGCCGACGGATCGGCGAGGAAGTCCCGCCGCTGCTCGAGCAGCACGCCCTGCAGATGGGACGCGTGCGTCTCGGGCAGGTCCGCGAAGGCGGCCGGGGCGTAGTAGATCGGGCCGAGCGCCGGGATCAGGAAGTAGCTCGCGGCGCCGATCGTCCAGTTGATCGACAGCGCCGTGGCGTAGTAGATGCCGCCCTGCAGGTCGGGCGAGAACACGAGCGCGACGGCGAGCGACAGCGGCAGGAAGAACACGAAGAGCACGTAGACGGTCGACAGGACGTGCGTGGCGATTCCGGTGCCGAGGATCGTGTGCAGCAGCTCAGCGGGATCGTGTCCGCCGAGCACGCCGCGCTCGAACTCCGCCAGCTGGCGGTCGAACAGGTCGCCCGGCCGCAGCAGCGGGACGACGCTCTTGAGGTTGCGGTACGCGACGTAGGTCACGTAGAAGCTGACGAGCGCGCTGAGGGAGGCGACGAGGCGCCACCAGGTCCAGCGCTCGCGGCGGACATGGCGCAGGTCGTTCAGCGACGGGATCGTCGTGGCCGCGCGGCGCGCGGCGCGCAGGACGATGTCGAGCACGACGAGCGCAGCGACGAGCGCGGCCACCATCGCCAGGCGGCGCGCCCCCACGTGATCGGGGTCGCGCAGCGCCACCCCCGCCTCGTGCGTCGCGAGCAGCGCGGCGACGAGCGTGACCGCCGCGACGAGCGGTCCCGCGAGCACGCTGCGCCGTGAGAGCTCGGGAGGCGCGAGGCGTACGGTGGCGGTCACGCCTCGCCTTCGTCGTCCACGCCGACGATCTTGCCCGAAAGCCCGCGGCCTGAACGCGCGCGACGGCTAGCATGGTGGGTATACGGGAGCCCGCGAGCGCGGGCTGAGAGGGCGACCACGCCGACCGTCAACAGCTGATCCGGATCATGCCGGCGAAGCGAGGTGTCATGTCGCAGGACCCAACCGCAACGAGCGATGTCGCCGTCATCGGCGGGGGCGTGATCGGGCTGGCGATCGCGTGGCGCGCAGCGCAGCGCGGCCTGTCGGCCTGCGTGCTCGAGCGCGGCGAGCTCGGCGCCGGCGCGTCGCGCGTCGCGGCCGGCATGCTCGCCCCGGTCACCGAGGCCGACGCGGGCGAGCTTGCGCTGCTCGAGCTGGGCCTGCGCAGCGCGCGCGCCTGGCCGCGCTTCGCCGACGAGCTCGCCGACGCCGCCGGCAGCGGCCCCGGGCTGCGTTGCAGCGGCGCGCTCGTCGTCGCCCGCGACCGCGACGAGGCCGAGGCGCTCGAGCGCGAGCTCGCGCTGCGCCGCGAGCTCGGCCTCGATGTCGAGCGCCTGCTGCCGAGCGCCGCTCGGCGCCTGGAGCCGGCGCTGGCGCCCACCGTGCGCCTTGCGCTCGACGTGGCGGGTGACCACAGCGCCGATCCGCGCGCGCTCGTGCTCGCGCTGGCCGAGGCCGCCCGCCGCGCGGGCGTGACGCTGCGCACGGGCGCAGCCGTCGCGCGCGTCGAGCACGGGGGCGGCCGCGTGCGCGGCGTCCGGCTGGCCAGTGGCGGCGTCGTCCGCGCTGCGCGCGTCGTCGTCGCGGCGGGCGCATGGTCGGGTGTGATCGACGGCCTGCCGGCGATCCCCCTGCGCCCCGTCAAGGGGCAGATCCTGCGCCTGCGCGATCCCGCGGGGCCCGGCCTGCTCGAGCGCACCGTGCGCTTCGAGGGCGGCTATCTCGTGCCCCGCGGCGACGGGCGCTACGTGCTCGGCGCCACGATCGAGGAGCGCGGCTTCGACACGACGGTCACGGCGGGCGGCCTGTACGAGCTGCTGCGCGACGCGGGCGAGCTCGTGCCGGGCGTGCACGAGCTCGTCGTCGAGGAGACGTCGGCGGGGCTGCGCCCGGCGACGCCCGACAACGCGCCGCTGCTCGGGCGCTCCGAGGAGCTCGCCGGGCTGCACTGGGCGACGGGGCATCACCGCAACGGCATCCTGCTTGCGCCGGTCAGCGCAGAGATCGTCGTCGACGGCCTGCAGGACGACGCGGCGCAGGCGCCCGCCGCGTTCGCCGCCGCTCGCTTCCACAGGGTGCGCGCATGATCTACGTCAACGGCGAGGCGCTCGACGCCGGCGGCGAGCCGACGATCCGCGACGTCCTGCTGGCACTCGACATCGATCCGGACACGGCGGGCATCGCCGTGGCCGTCGACGCCGAGGTGGCGCGCCGCGGCGTGTGGCAGACGCGCACGCTGCGCGACGGAGCGCACGTCGAGATCGTGCGCGCGGTGCAGGGCGGATGAGCGCCCTGCGCCCGCTCGAGATCGCCGGCCGGACGCTGCGGTCGCGGCTGCTGCTGGGCACCGGCGGCTTCACCCGCATGGAGACGCTCGGCGACGCGATCGACGCCAGCGGCACGGAGCTCGTCACCGTCGCGATGCGGCGCATCGACCCGGCAGCGCAGGGCTCGCTGCTGGACGTGATCGCGGCCAAGGGCGTCGAGGTGCTGCCGAACACCGCCGGCTGCTTCACCGCCCGCGATGCAGTCCTGACCGCGCAGCTCGCGCGCGAGGCGGTCGGCACGAACTGGGTCAAGCTCGAGGTCATCGGCGACGAGCGCACGCTGCTGCCCGACACGCCGGAGCTGCTGGTCGCCGCCGAGCAGCTCGTCGACGACGGCTTCGTCGTGCTGCCCTACACGAGCGACGATCCCGTCCTCGCGCGCCGGCTGGAGGACGCCGGCTGCGCGGCCGTCATGCCGCTGGGCTCGCCGATCGGCAGTGGCCAGGGAATCGCCAACCCCGCGAACCTCACGCTCATCGTCGAGGCCGCCGGCGTGCCGGTGATCCTCGACGCCGGCGTCGGCACCGCCTCGGACGCGGCGCTGGCGATGGAGCTCGGCTGCGACGCCGTCCTGTGCGCGAGCGCGATCTCGCGGGCGACCGACCCCGTCGCGATGGCGCACGCGATCCGCCACGGCGTCGCCGCCGGCGTCCTGGCTCGCGAGGCCGGCCGCATCCCGCGACGCACGCACGCCCGCGCGAGCAGCCCGCTGGAGGGCATGCCGGAGTTCGCGGAGTGACCGCGCGCGAGCGGCGGCTCGTCGAGCGTTTCGAGGCCGCCTGGTCGGCCGCCGATCTCGCCCAGGAGCTGGCGTCGGTCTGCGCGCCAGACCTGCACTACGAGGACCCGCTGACGTTCAAGGGGCCGCTGCACGGCCCCGGCGCGCTGGCCGAGCACGTGGGGCTGCTGCGGACGGCCGCGCCCGACGCGCGGATCGAGGGCACCGGGCCGCGCCTGAGCACCGACGGCTTCGTCGCCGCGCCGGTGCGGCTGCTCGCGACGCACACCGGCGAGCTCGAGAACTTCCCCGCGACGGGCCGCGCGGTCGTCGTGCAGGCGATCCTGTACTGCGAGCTCGACGAGGCCCGGACGCGCCTGTGGCGCGTCCGGGCCTTCTTCGACCTCTACGACGCCGCGATCCAGCTCGGCGTCCTGCCCAGGCCGGGCTCGGTCGGCCAGCGGGCGCTCATGCTGCTGCGCGGCTTCGGCCTGCGCGCGCCCTGACTACTGCGTCACCGTGATCTGGCCGTTCTGCCCTTGGTGGATCGTGCAGACGTACTTGATCGCGCCGGCCTCGCGGGGCGTGTACTCGAAGGTGTCGTCCTTCTGCATCGTGTCCGAGGCGAAGTCGGCGCCGTCGGTCGCCGTGACGTTGTGCGGGATGGCCTCGTTGTTCGTCCAGACGATCTTCTGGCCGACCTTCGCCTCGATCTCCTCGGGGACGAACTTGATGTCCTTCATCCCGACGCTGACGATGTCGTCGCTCTCCTCGGCGTCGCTCTGCGTGCTCGTCTGGACCTCCGGCGTCGGGTTCGTGGTGACCGTCGCGGCGTCATCGTCGAAGCCGCGGCCGGAGTTGCTCTCCTTGTCGTCGCCGCAGGCGGCGAGGACGAGCGCCAGCAGGACACCCGCCAGCGCGATCATGGGGATACGGAACATGGGGCTCCTGAGGTTCGGGGGGTGGGGCGACATTAGCCAGAGGTGCTTCCCGGTTGCGCTGCCACGCATACCGCCACGGGCGCGTGATCGGACAGCGTCCCGCGCTCGGGCACGGCCGGTGGCGCGAGGGCGCGCACGTTGTGGCCGAGGACGTGGTCGACGCCGTGGCCGCCGAGCGGCTCGAACCCCGCGGCGGCCGGCGCGCGCACGTTGAAGTCGCCGCCCAGCAGGACCGCGGCGCCGCTGCCCGCCCATCCGAGGACCGCGCGCGCCGCATGCTCGACGTCGGCCCGCGCGCGCCGCTCGCAGTGAACCTGCGCATGGAGGTTGGCGACCCACGTCCCGCCCGTCAGCTCGACGGCGTGGCAGACGCGCCGCTCGGGGAAGCGGCGCAGGACCGCGCGGCGGTGCGACACGATCGCACCGGCCGCCTCGCGCACGAGGATCGCGTTCGCGCCGCCGCCGTTGGACTTGACGACGTCGGGCCAGCGCTCGGCGACGAGGCGGCGCAGCGGGAGCAGCGCGTTGCGCGAGGTGAGCGCGCTGCGCTCGCCGGCGCCGCAGGCGCGCGCGAGCGCAGGCGGCCACCACGGCGGAACCTCCTGCAGGAGGGCGACGTCCCACTCCCAGCGCGCGAGCGCGGCGGCGAAGTCGGCGCGCAGGTCGCGCCCGGCCGGCGGCAAGGCACGGCCGTGGAAGAGGTTCCAGGTCAGGACGCGCACGCGCTCCATAGACTGCCCTGCTTGACGCGCCACCTGCTCACCGGCACCGAGCTCGACCGCGCCGAGCTGCTCGCGCTGCTCGATCGCGCCGACGCGCTGAAGGCGGCGCCGCTATCGTCGCGCGCGCTCGAGGGCCGCAGCGTCGCGCTGATCTTCGAGAAGCATTCGACGCGCACGCGGCTGTCGTTCGAGGCGGGGGTCTTCGAGCTCGCCGGCCAGCCGATCGTCCTGCGCCGCGACGAGCTGCACCTCGCGCGCGGCGAGTCGGTCGGCGACACGGCGCGCGTCCTGTCGCGTCACGTCGCCGCGATCGGTGTGCGGACGGGGCCCGACGCGCTGCTCGAGGAGCTCGCGTCGGTCGCCGCCGTGCCGGTGTTCAACATGCTCACCGCCGGTCATCACCCCTGCCAGGCGCTGGCCGACCTCATGACGCTGCGCGAGCGGTTCGGCCGCCTCGAGGGCCTGAAGCTCGCCTACGTCGGAGACGGCAACAACGTCGCCCGCTCGCTGGCGCTGCTCGGCGCGCTCGCCGGGGTCGAGGTGGCGATCGCCTCCCCCGACGGCTACGCGCTGGCCGGCGACACCGGCGGCGCGCGGCAGACCGACGACCCGGCCGAGGCGGTCGCCGGAGCGCATGCCGTGTACGCCGACGTATGGGTCAGCATGGGCGACGAGGAGACGGCTGAGGCGCGGCGCGCTGCGCTGGCTCCGTACCGCATCGACGACGCGCTGCTCGACCGCGCGGCCCCCAACGCGATCGCGCTGCACTGCCTTCCCGCGCACCCCGGCGAGGAGATCACCGCGGAGGTCCTCTACGGCCCGCGCCAGCGCATCTGGGACCAGGCCGAGAATCGCCGCCACGCGCAGAAGGCGCTGCTGGAGTTGCTCGTCCGCTAGCTTCTGGCGGGGGACAACGACCCTCCAGGAGCGTCCGATGCCGCAGCCGAAGAAGTCCGGGTCTTCCGCGCGCAAGCCGGCGGCGCGCAAGCAGCCGGCCGCCACCGCCGCGGCGTCCGGGACCGGCCGCAAAGCACCGCCGAGCTCGCACCGCCCCTCCGACGGGGCGCGCACGTCCCGGGCGCGCGAGGCCAGGCGCCGCGAGGAGCAGCTCCTGGCGGCGATCGCGTCCCTGCGAGACGTGCTCGCGCAAGGCGTCGTCATCCCGGGCGACCGCCTGCAGGAGACCGTCGACGAAGCCGTCCGGCGCGGCCGGATGACGGCGCAGGACGCCGGCGAGCTCGTCCAGAACCTCGTTGCGATCGGGCGCCGCCAGACGCAGGACGCGCTCGCCGACATCGAGCACCTCGTCGGCCGCTCGGCGGCCGAGACGCGCCGCCTCGCCCGCGACCGCGTCAAGGACGTCGGCTCCGCGGCACGCCGTGCGCCCGGCACCGACCGCGCCCTGCGCACCGTCGACCGCGTGCGCCGCGCGGCCGGCTTGGGCCATCCGTTCCCGATCATCGGCTACGACGACCTGACGGCGGCGCAGGTCATCGACCGCCTCGCAGAGCTCAACCCGGCAGAGCTGCGCAAGGTCCGCGACCACGAGCGTCGCAACGCGAACCGCAAGTCGGTCCTGAGCGCGATCGAGCGCAAGCTGCGATAGGCCGTCGCCTGCGGCGCCGCGCGGCCGGAGTCAGCCTGTCGCCTCCTATGCTGGACCGATGGAGCGCTCGACGTTCATCCGGCCCGAGAAGGGCGCAGAGCTCGAGCTGACGGTCGACGCGCTCGCCTACGGCGGCAACGGCGTCGCCCGCGTGGACGGCTACGTCGTCTTC
>DATMJM010000090.1:0-2592 GCA_035553935.1 Solirubrobacteraceae bacterium | reverse complement strand
ATGGGCCTCGTCGATCTTGATGCGGCGTGCCGGGTCGCGCTCGATGCGCTGGACGAGCACCCCGTTGGCGCGCTCGATCTCCAGCCCGAGGTGCGGCCGGACGACCTTGCCGCCGTTGGCGATCGCCGCGTACGCGACCGCGAGCTGCAGTGGCGTCGCCTGCAGGTCGCCCTGCCCGACCGAGAGGTTCACCGTGTCGCCGAGGTTGTAGAAGCGCAGGTCGGAGATCCCGCAGCCCGCGGCGCCCGCGGCGTAGACGTCGGCCTGCAGCGAGATCTTCTTCTTGCGGCGGCAGTCCTGCTCGAGCTCGTTGATCGATTCGCGCCACCTCTTGTCGGGGATCACGCCCCGATCCTCGCCGGGCAGGTCGATGCCGGTCGGGCGCGCGAAGCCGAGCTTGCGCGCCATGCTCTGGATGACCACGTCGCCCGGGTTGCCCCTGTTGTAGAAGGCGCTGATCCCCAGCTTGTAGAAGTAGATGTCCGACGACACCTGCAGCGCGCGCGCGAGATCGACGCTGCCGTAGGCCTGCTTGCGGGCGTTGCAGCGCTCTGCCTCGCCGACCTGGATGCAGCCGGGGTCGTTGATCGAGGCGCCGGGGGTGATGAGGCCCGTCTCCAGCCCGGCAAGCGCCGTGATCGCCTTGAACGTCGAGCCGGTCGGGTACTGGCCGGAGATCGCGCGGTTGAACAGCGGCCCCGCGCCGCCCTCGCCCAGCAGGGCGTCGTAGCGCTTCTGGGTGATCGGCTTGGCCAGCTCCGCAGGGTCGAAGGTCGGGTGCGAGCCCATCGCGAGCACCTGGCCGTCGCGCGGGTCGAGCGCGACGAACGCGCCGGGACGGCCACCGCCGATGTAGCCGAGCGCGAGCTGTCCGGTCTTCTCGAGGGCGAGGTCGAGCGACAGTCGCAGGCGCTGGCCGGCGACCGGCTCGCGGCGGCGCAGCGTGCGGTTGGGCACGGGCCGGCCGAAGGCGTCGACCTGGATGCGCTCGACGCCGTCGACCCCGCGCAGGTAGCGGTCGTACGTGCGCTCGAGGCCGCCGGTGCCGATGATCGTGCCCGGCTTGACGCCGCGGAAGCGCGGCGCCTTGAGCTCCTTGGGGCTGATCTCGTTGACCGTGCCGAGGATCTGCGCCGCCAGCTCGCGCCGCGGATAGTCGCGCAGATATGTCTTCTCGACCTTCACGCCCGGGAACCGCTCGGGGCGCTCGGAGATGAACGACAGCACCGACTGCTGGACGTCGGTCTTGATCCTGACCGACGAGTACGGGACGAGCACGAGCGAGCGCACGACCTGGCGGTGGATCTCGCCCGCGGACTTGCCCAGGACCGCCCCGAGGCGCTTGTAGCGCCTCTCGAGCGCCTTGCTCGGGATCGGCGGGATCGGGATCGGGTCGCCGCGCTTGCCCTTCGGCCGCGCGGCTCGCAGGCCGGCGCGCCGGCCCCAGTCGGCGGCGAGCTCGCGCTCGGCGTCGGGCAGCTTGGCGGGGTCGATCTCGACGACGACGGCCTGGCGGTTGCGCACGATGACCTTGCCGGTGCGGTCGACGATCTTGCCGCGCGGAGCCTGGATGCGCAGCTCGCGGACGCGGTTGACCGTCGCCTCGGCGAGGAACTTGTCGCCCGACAGCACCTGCAGGTACCACAGGCGGAAGAACACGACCGCGAACAGCGCCAGGGCGACGCCGCCGAAGATCGCGACACGCAGCGCGAGCTGCGGGGTGATCGGCGTCCGGCGGTCGCCGGCGGGCTCCATCATCATCGCCGGATCTCCACTTGGCTTGAGAGAGGGCTGAGGCCGCCGGTCGTGTACGCCCGCCGGCGCCGCCGGCGCGGATCCTCGGGCAGCGCGGGCTGCAGGCAGCGCCGCACGAGCGCGTAGACCGGCAGCGCCAGCAGCGTGTTGATGATGAGCGTCGCCAGCAGCTGGCGCAGGAGCGGCCAGCTGACGGGCGCGTCGACGCCGAGCAGGAACTGCAGCAGCGCGAAGCCGACGCCGAAGGCGAGCGTCGCCGCCGCGCCGGCGGCGATCGGCACGAACGTCCCCTCCGGGTCGCGCGCCTCGCGCAGGCGCCCGGCGCCGTAGCCGACGCCGAGCAGGACGAGCGATGAGACGCCCAGCGTCTGCAGCGATACGACGTCGGCGAACAGCCCGACGCCGAAGCCGAAGCTGCCGCCGGCCAGCGAGCCGCACAGCAGCCCGACGGCCATGACGAGCAGCGGCGACAGGTCGGCATTGGCGCCCGCGACCGGCAGCTGCGAGATGGCGGCCGTCTGCACGACGACGCCGAGCGCGCCGAGCGCCGTCAGGCGGGCGATGAGCTGCGCCGTCGGCGTCGTCATCCGCCGCCGCCCCGCGGCCTGGTGAGGATCTGGACGAAGTCGAGGCTGCGCATGTCGGCGAACGGGCGCAGGTGGATCTCCTGCGTGTCGGTGCCCTCGTTCTCGATCCGCGTCACGCGGCCGATCGGCAGCCCGACGGGATACAGCGACTCCTGGCGGTCCTCGGGTTCGGTGCCGCGCGTCACGACGCGGTCGCCGACGCTGACGCGTGCGCCCGGCTCGGTGAACGTCATGACGAGGTCGTTGGGGT
>DATMJM010000089.1:0-4849 GCA_035553935.1 Solirubrobacteraceae bacterium | reverse complement strand
GCGATCGTCGACGCGCTGCAGGAGGCGCTGGCGGCCGGCGCGCCGACGGCGCCCGAGCGGTTGGCGGGCTACGAGGAGCTGCACAGCGAGCGGCTCGCGCAGATGGCGGCGACCAAGGGCGTCGAAAGCGCTGAGCTCGCGGTGCAGGCCGACATGCAGCGCGCGCAGCTCACGGTCTTCGCCGGTATCTCCGAGATGCTAGGCCGCGCGGCCTCGGCCGAGACAGCGCTGGGCGAGGTGCTCGCGCGGTGCCTGGAGGCGACGGGGCTGGCGGGCGCCGCGATCCACATGGTCGACCGCGACACCGGCCGGCTCGTGCCGCGCGCGGTGGCAGGGATGCGCCCGCGGATCGGCGTCGAGGAACTGCGCGAGGCGCTCGAGACGGGGCGCGCGGAGGTCAACGGCGGCACGGTAGCTGCGCCGCTGCGCCAGGGCAACGACACGCTCGGCGTCGTCGCGATGTGCTGCAACGGCCCGATCGACGGTGAGCGTGTCGCGCTCGTCGCGGCGCTGGCGGCACAGATCGCCCAGGCGGTCGCGCTCGCGCGCGCGCAGGCCGAGCTTGTCAGCTCGCGCGAGCAGACGATCGTCCGGCTCGTGCGCGCGATCGAGCTGCGCGACATCGGGATGGCGGAGCACACCCGGCGCATGAGCGGCCTGTGCGCGCTGCTCGCCGACCTGCGCGGCTTCGACCACGCCGCGCGCGAGCAGCTGCGCGTCGCGAGCCTCATGCACGACATCGGCAAGGTCGCGATCCCCGACGCGATCCTGCTCAGCCCCGACCCGCTGAGCACGGACGACTTCGCGCTCGTCAAGCGCCACACCGAGATCGGGCACGAGCTGCTGAGCGGGTCGGGCTCGCCGCTGCTGGACCTCGCGGCGACGATCGCGCTGACGCACCACGAGCGCTGGGACGGCAGCGGCTACCCGCGCGGCCTGCGCGGCTCGGACATCCCCTTGGAGGGCCGCATCGCGGCCGTCGCCGATGTCTTCGACGCGCTGACGAGCGACCGCGTCTATCGCCCGCGCATGCAGGTCCGCCGCGCGGTGGCGATGATGATCGAGGGGCGCGGGACGCACTTCGAGCCCGACCTGCTCGACCAGTTCATCGACTCTCTGGACGCGGTCGTGGCGGTCGGGGCGCGGGCCGGTCCCGACCTGCCGTCGGCCGCGTTCGAGAGCGCCGGCGAGCGGCGATATCCTCCGCCGCTGCGGCGAGATAGCTCAGTTGGTAGAGCACACGACTGAAAATCGTGGTGTCCCCGGTTCGAGTCCGGGTCTCGCCATCCACGGTAATAGCTGCAAATCTGCGGTTTTTTGCAAGCGGGTGTTGCCCGCCGCCAGAGGGTGTGCGATGACTCGATGCGCCCTGACGATCGCGCCGAGCACGCTGAAATGCGGCGCGAGGTCGATCGCGCGATCGGAGACCTGCCCCTCGATCATCGTGCGGCGCTCGTGCTGCGAGACATCGAGGGGTTGTCGACCGCGCAGGCCGCGGCTGTGCTCGGCTTGCGCGAGACAGCGTTCAAGAGCCGGTTGCATCGCCCGCGAACTGCGCTGAGACTCGCGCTCGCCCACCGCGATCCGGGGCAGGTGACGTCATGCTCTCCGAGCAGCGCTTCGCGTCGACGCGCCTGTGCGCGTACCGCGACGGCGCGCTGCCGGACGGCGAGGCGCGCCGTGTGCGCGATCACCTGGTTGGCTGCGACGCGTGCCGCGGGTCGCTAACCGAGCTGACGGCGATGGCGACGCGCCTGCGGGCATCGAACACGCCCGCGCCCGACGGGCTTGCCGACCGTGTCATCGCTTATCTGGACGCGCAGAGCGCAGCGGCTCGTCTGAGCGTCGTCTCCTCGGCCTCCGACGGTGTCCGCCCCGATAGGGCGGCGGTGGCCTGGCAGGTCGCGCGCGAAGATTTGCGCCGCACGCTGCCGCTCGCGTTTGTCATCGGGCTGCTGATCACGTTGCTCAAGGATCTCGGGTCCTGCTCTCGGAGGGACTGACGCTCGAGACGTGCACGATCTGCGGTGCGAACTTCGTGGTCGCGTTCGCGGTGCTGAACCTCGGCCTCCTGCTGGCGCTTCCCAGCCACGACGGGGACGCTCGCTGAGCATCCCGGGCGACGCGCAGGCCGGTTCGGGCCGATCCCTCGCAGGCCCTTCAACCCGGCTCGGTCTGTTCGGCCGGCGACGGTCGCGCAGCGAGCTGCCAGGCCCCGCCCGCGACGTTCACGACGCCGACCGCGGCGACCGTGACCGCGTACGTTGTGGCGTCGAGGAGCACGTCCGCGCGCAGGCTGAGCGCGAGGATCGCGCCGGCGCCGACGATCGTCAGCGCCAGCCCGGCCTCGCTGACCGCGAAGCCGCGCGCGCGCAGCAGCGCCGCCGCCAGGACCGCGAGACCGACGCCGACGAGGTACACCCCGGCGACGTCGACCTCCGCGGGGGGACGGAGAGCACCCATGTAGGCGACCGCAAGGCCCCAGCCGGTGAGCCCCAGCGCGGTCGCCCAGTAGCCGCCGAGCGGGCCGTCGACGATCGCCGCCAGCAGATAGGTGACGCCGATGATCAACGGCGTCCAGTAGAAGGCGATCCGCTCGGCGCCCGCCGAGAACTCCAGCAGCCCGGCACCGCCGACGAACAGCAGCCCCTGGATGACGCGGTTGCCGGCGGTTCGGACAGGTTTGGGCATGGGCGAGCCGCCGATCATGCCTGCTGCGGTCCGCCGCGCCATGAACGCGGTCGTGCGCCGGCGCAGCCTGATGTGTCGTGGAGGGGCCGTGTGCCGACGCGGGCGGGCGTAGTCATCCGGGCCGGCGTGCGTGCAGCCTGATAGGCGGGTACCGCCGCCGGTGCGATCAGACGGGCGCCGCAGTGGTGCGCGCACCGCTCGTCGCCGGTGCTTGCTGCTCGGCGCCTGCGAAGCTGAGCAGGAACGGCACGAGCGCGAGCCCGTAGCCGGCGTGGGCGACCAGCTCGAAGGTCTGGTTGGGGCCGACCTGGAACCAGTCAAAAGCGACGCGTCCGAGGCTCTGGAAGTTGACGAGGTAGAGCACCAAAAATCCTTCGCTGAGCGGCCGTTGCGCGGATGCGCGGTTCATGCTGCGCAGCACGACAGCTTGCTGGTGTCGCGGGTGAATGACTGGGCGGCCAGGTAGAGCCCCTCGCCGAGCGTGAGGTACGGGTTCCAGCCGCCGGCGAGCTGCCCGACGGTCATGCCCGTCTGGATCGCCAGGCTGCCGGCGAGGATGACGTCGCCGGCTCCGTCTCCGACGATGTGCACGCCGATGATGCCCATGCTGTCGCGCTCGGCGACGAGCTTGACGAGCCCGCGCGTGTTGCGGCTGACGATGGCGCGCGGCACGTGCTCCAATGACAGCGTGCGAGACGTGCAGTCGATGCCCCGCTCCAGCGCCTGGGCTTCGGTGAGGCCCGCGGAGGCGATCGTGGGGTTGGTGAACGTGATGCGCGGCAGCCCGGAGTAATCGATGCGCCTGCCGGCAGCGTCGAAGGCGTTGTCGACGACGAGCCCGCCGTGCTTGGCGGCGACGTACACGAACTGCGGATGACCCGTGACGTCTCCCGCCCCCCAAATCCGCGGGTTGGCGGTGCTCATGTCCGCGTCGACGACGACGGCTCCGCCATCGCCGAGCTGAACACCGACGTCCTCGAGCCCCAGTCCGCTCGTGCGTGGCGCGCGCCCGGTCGCCACGAGCAGGTGCTCGGCGCGGAACTCCCGACCGTCAACGAGCGCGACGACCTCGGCGCCGTCACGCTCGACGCGCTCGGGCACCACTCCTTCGTGCACGGCGATGCCCTCGGCCTCGAACGCTTCGCGGATCGCGTCGCTGACCTCGGGCTCGGCGCCGCGGGCGAGCGTCGAGCGCACGAGCATCGTCACCTTCGTGCCGAGGTGCGCGAACAGCTGCGCCTGCTCCATCGCCACGTAGCCACCCCCGATGACCACCATCGACGATGAAAGACTGTCGAGCTCCATCGCCGTCGTCGAGGTCAGGTAGTCACTGCTGGCGAGCCCGGGGATGTCGGGCACATCGGGATCGGCGCCCGTCGCGACGAGGTAGTGCGACGCCTCGACGCGGCGCCCGTCGACGTCGAGCGCCGGGCCCGCGACGAAGCGCGCGTGGCCTTCGAGAAGGTCGAAGCCGTACTCGTCGGCCAGGCTGATGTACTTGTCCCGGCGCAGGGCGCCGACGATCTCGTCCTTGGCCGTGATCAGCGCGCCCATGTCGACCGCGCCGGCATCGGTAGAGATGCCCGGGAAGCGCTCCTGCAGCGCGCGGCTGCGCGACTCGGCGGCGGCCAGCAGCGCCTTGGAAGGGATGCAGCCGACGTTCACGCACGTACCGCCCACGACGCCGCGCTCGACCATGATCACGCGCAGCTGACGGTCGCGTGCGGCGATCGCGGCCGCGAACGCGCCGCCGCCGGACCCGATGATCGCCAGGTCGTACTCGAAGTGGCCGCCGGCGCCATCGATCGCTGGGGTCGGCTCGCCGATCTGCTGCACGCTGTACTGCGTGCCATCCAGCGCCGATGTCAGCGCGGAGTTCGATGCGCCGCCGGGCTCGACGATCGCGCGTCCCGCCCGCCAGTCGACACAGACGTCTGTCGCGCCGGCCCGCCCGAGCGCCGCGGCGACGTGCCGCGCGCAGTCCTCGCAGGTCATGCCGGTGATCTCCAACTCGACGCTCATCGCGAGGCCCGCGCCGCGGGCGACACCGCGCAGGCCGCCTCTTTACGACGCCGACGCAGCACGAGGATGCCCGCGACGAGGAGCGCTGCGGCCAGCGCTCCCGCGCCGATACCGAGCACGCTGCCCAGCGCGAGGC